>JBMFUY010000061.1:0-11653 GCA_049966275.1 bacterium | reverse complement strand
AAGAATACCTATATTTGACGCGGGGTTATCACTCATTACACAAACTTCCCTATTTCGCAAACGCATTTTTCGGGTTATGTAAGGAAACATATAACCCCTAATATACACCTTACACATTGATAATTTGACTTTTTTATCTATAAATGTTAGTTTTTTGTAAAGCCTAAAAAAGGAGGAGAAATGGGTACAGGTGCATGGTTAGTTTTTATATTATTGGTCCTCTTGGTTTTGTGGTCCATTGTAATCTACAACAGCTTTGTGAGAATGAACGCAAGCATAGATAATGCCTACAAGCAGATAGATGTGCAATTGAAAAGACGATATGATTTAATCCCGAACCTTGTTGAGGCAGTAAAAGGGTACATGAAATTTGAAAAAGAAACGCTTGAGGCTGTTATAAACGCTCGCTCAAAGGCAATGGCAGCACCTCCTGGCGCGGAAAAGTTTGCGGCAGAGGGCACGCTTTCAGGGGTACTGGGCAGATTACTGGCTGTAGCTGAAAACTATCCTGATCTTAAATCCAATGAGCAGGTAAAAACGCTTATGGAGGAACTCAGAACAACAGAAAATCAATTAGCTTTTGCAAGACAGTATTATAATGATAGTGTAATGCGTTTAAACACAAAGATTGGTCAATTCCCATCAAATATAATAGCCGGGCTTTTTAACTTTAAGCCAAAGGATTATTTCCAGGTTGAACAATCTGCAAAAGCAACACCAAAGGTAGATATTAATATCAATTGATTAAATGGACTTCTTTGAGGAGCAAAGGAAAAACAGAAGAACCACCCTTATCCTTATTGTTATATTCCTGTTTGTTGTGTTGCTTATTGGCTACTTTATAGACCATTTCTATTTAGGTTTTGATATAACAAAAGGACCTTTTCCCTTTGCAACAGCATTGGCACTTGTCATTTCATCAGTATGGGCAATGACATCGTATTATAACGGAGATAGCATTGTGCTTGCATCTACTGGCGCTGTTCCGATTGATCCCACAAATGAAGACGAAAAGTTGAAAACGCTTATGAATGTTGTACAGGAGATGTCCATTGCATCGGGTAATCCCATGCCTTTTGTTTATGTGATACCATCTGAACAACCCAATGCCTTTGCTACAGGAAGGGATCCTGAGCACGCAAGTATAGCTGTTACCAAAGGATTACTGGATATTATGGATAGGAGTGAATTGCAAGCAGTGGTTGCTCATGAGATGGGGCATATAAAAAGTCATGATATACAAACCATGACATTTGTTGCTGTACTGCTTGGCGCTATTGTGTTGATGAGCGACTGGTTATGGCGGATTTCTTTTTATACTCCAAGGAGAAGGGACAAGAATGCTGATTTGAAAGGAACCTTTTTAATTCTACTTATAGCTGTTGCACTCGCAATAGTAGCACCACTTATAGGACAGATTATAGCAATGACTGTATCAAGAGAACGGGAGTATGCTGCTGATGAAGCATCAGTAGAATTTACGCGTAATCCACTGGCATTAGCGTCTGCCCTTGAAAAGATCAAAACCGGATCTGTTCCTATGAAGAATGCCTCCAGAGGTACTGCGCACATGTTTATTGTAGACCCTCTTGAAAAAACAATGGGTAACAAAGAAGGTTTCCTGGCTAATCTGTTAGCCACACACCCTCCAATCAATAAACGCATATCCAGACTAAAGCTCATGGGACATGAAGTCATAGCTCAAGGATACGGTAGAAGAAACTAACATACGCATTGACAGATTGTAAATTATATGAAATTGTTCTATAAAATAATAAAGGAGGACATATGTCAGATATAGAAACAGGCAATGAAACAAAAAATGAAGGACAGACCCCACAGCCCAAGGATAAGACAACGTTTGTTGTTTTATTCAGTGTACTGGTTGTGATTGTAGTAGTAGTTGGTATACTACTCTGGAAAACCAATGTTCTTAAAAGCGGACCAAAGCCATTGGAACTTATAAGCGGTTCAGGACCCGCTATTATTATTGGGAATGAAACCATATCAAAAGCTGAATTGAATAAACAATTAAACCTTCAGGTTGCATTGATTAAACAGTTTTTTGCAACTCAGGGTAAACCCTTTGATCCTTACAGTAAAGAAAATGCCCAGATAATGAATCAGATAAAGGAAAATGTGATTCAGGGACTTATAACGTTGACATTACTTGATGATTACGCAAAACAAAAAGGTATAACAGTGGATGATAAAAAGGTAAATGATACCCTCAATCAATTAGAAGCAAGGTTTGGTAAAGATAAGTTTCAGTCTATGGTGAATCAGTCCGGTATGACAATTGACGAGATCAAGCATCAACTTAAAGAACAACTGATAGCTCAGGATATCTTCACCAACATAGAAAAGGGGATTAAGGTGAGCGATGCTCAGGCAAAGGCTTTCTATGAGCAGCATAAAGCCCAATTTAATATCCCTGAGGAAGTCAATGCAAGGCATATACTTGTAAAAACTAAAGAAGAGGCAGAACAGATAGAAAAAGAGCTAAAAGCAGGCAAATCGTTTACTATGCTGGCAATGGAAAAATCCATAGATAAGACAAGTGCAACCAATGGTGGAGAGTTGGGGTTTTTCACTGCTGACCAGATGGTCCCTGCTTTCTCAAAGGCAGCCTTTGCTCTGAAAAAACCAGGGCAGATAAGCCCTATAGTACATACACAATATGGTTATCATATTATTCAGCTCATTGCAAAAAAGCCTGCACAGATTAGAACATTTGAACAGGTCAAACCCCAGATTGAGCAGATGCTTGCCCAGCAGGATGCGAAAAATGCTTTCGAAAAGCTGGTCGATGATTTGAAAGCAAAAACAAAGATAGAGATAAAAGTCCAATAATGTGTATAAAGAAGATATTTTAACACATTACGCCACAAAAAAAACACATATAAACTTTGAAAAAGACTTAAATGAGGAACAGCTAAGTGTAGTCTTTTCAAAGGGTGGACCAAATCTTGTTATAGCTGGAGCAGGAAGCGGAAAAACGCGTACCCTTATATATCGGGTTGCAAAACTTGTTGAAGAAGGAATCCCTCCTTCAAACATACTCCTGGTTACTTTCACAAATAAAGCTGCAAGGGAGATGCTTTCAAGGGTTGAAAGACTGCTTTCTCTTGACAGCAAGGGTATATGGAGCGGTACATTCCATCATATTGCAAATCTCATATTGAGAAGGCACATAGGGCTCCTGGGATTTAAAAACAATTATACGATCCTGGATGAAGAAGACAGAACAGATCTTGTATCTCAGACCATTGATGAATTTGGATTGGATGAGAATAGACGTTTTCCAAAACCAGGTACAATAGCAGATATAATAAGTTTATCTGTGAACCTCTCTATGAATATTGAGAATACAGTAATAAAGCGTTTTCCGCATATGGCAGAATTTATTGATGATATCGTGCTTATCAATGAACATATAACAAAGAAAAAACAGAGACTAAACGCAGTAGATTTCGATGACCTTTTAATATTCCTCAAACAAATCCTAACCGAATATGAAGATGTGCGTGAACACTATCAACATCTATTTAAACACATTCTTGTTGATGAGTATCAGGATACGAGTAAACTTCAGGCAGATATCGTTGACATACTCGCTCAAGAGCATAGAAACATTATGGTCGTTGGAGATGATGCTCAGTCTATATACGCGTTCAGGGGAGCACATTACGAAAACATATTAAGGTTCACAGAGAGATATCCGGATGCAGTGGTGTATAAGCTTCAAACAAATTACAGAAGTACTCAATCCATCCTTGATCTTGCAAACGCAAGTATACTCAGGAACAAAAAACAGTACTTTAAACAACTTGTTGCCACAAGAGGAAGTGGACCATTGCCCATTCTGGTAAAAACCGCAAATACAGAAGAACAGGCAAGTTTTATAGGAAAACGCATCCTGCATGCTGATGTTAGTTTGAATGATATCGCTGTTCTTTACAGATCGCATTACCATTCCATGGAGATCCAATTAGAACTAACAAGGCTTGGAATACCCTTTGAGGTTCGTTCGGGGGTTAAATTTTTTGAACAGGCACATATAAAAGATATTTTGAGCTATTTAAGATTTGTTAACAATCCTATGGATGAGCTTGCCTTTAAAAGGATATTGAAATTGTATCCTGGTATAGGTGTAAGAACAGCGAATCATCTCTGGGATATCTTCGTAAACAACAAATACATTTTTCAGTCACTTGGGATGAAGAACACTGTTGAGACCCTACCGGTTAAGACAAGGCAGCATTTCCTGAACTTTTACAAATTGATATCAAGCCTTCTGGAAATGGAAGAAAAAATACCATCTGATATACTCATGATAGTATTAGAATCTGGATATGAAAACTATCTAAAACTTACTTATACCAATTTTGAAAGCAGACTCGAAGATATAAAACAACTTATCAACTATTCTTTAAGATTCCAGAGCGTAACAAACTTCTTAAGCGAAATGGCATTGGTAACTACTGTTGTAGCCAACGAGTCAGATGATACTGAAAAAGAAAGGGTTGTATTGTCAAGTATCCATCAGGCAAAAGGACTTGAGTGGAAGATCGTTTTTATTCCATGGCTAATCGATGGTAAATTCCCTGTGATCAGGGGTAATGACCACAAAAAAGAAAATGAGGATGCTATTGAAGAAGAAAGAAGGCTTTTTTATGTTGCAACAACACGCGCAAAAGATATGCTTTATCTATGCTATCAGGAGTGGTTGCCAGAAAGAACAAATTACAACAACACTTTAGCAAAGCCTTCAAGGTTTATCAGAGAATTACCATCCTATGCATACGAAGTCCAGGAATGATGTTATGTTTAAACTTATAAAGTATATCATTATCCTTATTATAATTATTGCGCTGATCCTCATATTAAGAGTGAGTTTCAAAAATCATGCGTTAGAAATATCATTAAAAAATCCACAAAAAATAGAAAATTTAGAGAAGAAAACAATTGAATTAAAGAAAAAGTTTGTATTGATAGAAGGGCATGAGGCTCAACATCCAACAACAACTGTAAGAAAAGAGAAACCAACTATTACAGAGCAGGGGGCACGAGAAGATAAAGGTGCTCTGGATAGGTTTATAAAAGAACATTCTAACTGATTAATCCTGTATTATAAGGTTAAAACTTATCCTTTAGTTTCATTTGACGGGTATTTTAATTGTATGATACCTGTTAGATACAGTGTTAGGTTTTAACCTTCAAAAGGTAGCAATGGTGTTTGCCCTTAGTATAGAGGCAGGCTTATCAGTGGTTGTTGGTATTTTTATAGGTTATTATCTGGATAAATATCTACATACCACACCATGGCTAACATTGGTGTTTACCTGCCTTGGATTTGTTGCAAGTATATTAAGACTGAAGGATATAAGCAAAATAATAGGTTCAGATAAAAATGAAAAATAATGTATACAAGATGTGGTTATTGATTGGCGCAATCTTCGTGATAGCTGGAGTAATAATATTCAGATCAACTTTAAATGACATACTGGCGTTTTTAATGGGTGCAGGTATTGTGGGTATAAATGTATTACTTCTTGGTAGAGGAATCTCAGCTATAATTGGAGCATCAAAAAGAAAAACAGCTTACGTATTATTACTAATACTAAAATATGCATTTTTGTTGACAACACTATATGTAACTATAGTAATAATCAAATTGAATCCAATACCATTTATATCAGGACTAACAACATTGCCAGCGAGTGTAATAATATTAACAATTTTTTTAATGTTAAGGAGACATGACAATGCATGAACAATTAACGTGGTTCAGTTTTATACCTGGTTTGAAGGATGTGCCAAGTTATATGATCACATATCCACTGACCGGGCTTATTCTTGTATTACTCACATTCTTTGTTTATAAAACTCTGAAGCGTAGAAACTACCCGGAAGTGCCTGATGAACGCTTCACCCTGTCTTCTCTGTTTGATATGATCTACGAGGCATTGTATAACTTTACAGCCTCAGTGATCCCGGATGAACCGGAAAGATTTTTACCATTGATAGGTACATTATTCATATTGATCTTTATGGCAAATCTATGGGGTGTTGTTCCTGGAATGGTTCCACCAACAGATACTCTGAATACAAACGCTGCCATGGCTATTACAGTGTTCATTGCATATAACTATTATGGGTTCAGGGCACATGGCATAAAGTATATTAAACATTTCATGGGACCTATATGGTGGCTTGCACCTATCATGCTTGTTGTAGAACTCATAAGTAATCTCGTGAGGCCTGTTTCACTATCTCTAAGGCTTTTTGCAAACATGCTTGGCGATCATACTGCTCTCGGCATTTTTTCTCATTTATTGCCTGTAATTGTTCCTATATTCTTTATGATCCTTGGTATTTTTGTCTCATTTATACAGGCTCTGGTTTTTTCAATATTAAGTGCGATCTACATTGCACTTGCAGTTGCACATGAGGAAGAACATTAAAAATCTAAGAAAGGAGGCTAAAATGTTAAAAAGGCTTTTGAGTACAACAGCATCAACCATTTTGCTAATGCTTGTATCAATACCAGCCTTTGCCGAAGGAGCACCTGCTCAAGCAGCAGGAGATGTTAGTGTAAAGGCATGGCTTGCCATTGCAAGTGGTATTGGTATTGCAATAGCAGCATTTGGTGGAGCACTCGGTCAGGGTAGATCCATTTCTTCTGCGCTTGATGGCATTGCACGTAACCCAGGTGCTTCGGGTAAGATCGTAACGCCGATGATCATCGGTCTTGCTCTTATAGAGTCACTCGTTATTTACGCCTTTGTTATAGCATTCCTGCTCCAGGGAAAGATATAAGAAAGGCTAAATGCTTGTTAAGGGCAATCACTAAAAGATTGCCCTTCTTTTTTCAATAACTATCTACTTTATATTGAGGTAACCTTTTACCATCTCCAGTACCTGTGGGCCAGAAATAGGTTTGGTTATATAAGCATTTGCACCAAGAGCCATTGCCCTTTCTTTATCTTCCTGGCCACCTTCTGTAGTGATAATGATTATCGGCACTGATTTGTAAATAGCATCTTTACGGATAAGACTTACAAGTTTTAAACCATCCATCACGGGCATATTTATATCTGTTATAATTAGATTAAACGTATCTTGAGATAGCTTCTTCAAGCCATCAACACCATCGCTTGCCTCTACAATCTTAATATTTTTTAATCTTTTTAAAGAAAAGGCTATCAATTGCCTCATTGTTGGTGAGTCTTCCACAATCAAGATTTTGTGTTCATCCATAAACTTTTCCTATCTATTTGGTTAACAGATCTATAAAGCCCTGAATTGTTGAGAGCTTTCTCTCTGATTCCGAATAAAGTTTTGAACTGAATATAGCAGTTGCAGCATGACCTGCAAGTAGGGTAAACAGTTCATGATCAAGAGGTGTAAAGTTCTTCTTCTGCTGCAAAAGTTTATAAATAACGATCACACCTATTACGTGTTCCTTTATCTTTAAGGGAATCGCAACCATAGGGTTTAGCCAGTTAATCTTGGATTGATCCGATATATCCTCCATAAAATATGGTTCACCGGTCTTTGCCACCCTCCCTATTGTACCCACACCCATATTTACGGATGGCACCTGCGTCTCATCTATACCCTCTGAAGCCATTATTCTTAGCTCATGGGTTTTTTCATCAAGCAAAAATATTCCAAACTCTTCTGCACCAATCAAATTAATTATTATTTCAAGGATGATCTGTAATACCTCTTTAAAATCGAGCGTAGAATGTAATTGGTAGCTCGCAATGTACAAATTCGCAAGATTATTATTCTCTTCTTCTACCTCAACGTAGCGTTGGGCAAAATCTCTATTCTCATTCTCTATCTCTTTAATTCGTTTGTTTATCTCCTCTCGCTCCTGCTTTAATGCTTCAATCTGTTTTGCAAGCTCCTCATACTGCTTATCAGGAATCTTTGGATTTGATTTTAATGATTTATTCTCTTCCTCAAGTTGTAATACTCTGTATCTAAGTTGCTCGTTTATCCTTAGAAGCTCCTGGGTAAACTCTGCCCCTTTTTTAAAAACCTGTAAAAACTCCTCTGCCCTCTCAAAGATGTTTCTTTCTTTTTCATCTTTTTTGTCCATGTGCAATACCTCTGATTTTATAATGTGATATGCTATAGCATAAAAAAAGTCAAGACAAGTTATTTCTTTGTAGATTCTATACGTCATTAAAAGAGGATAAACCCGAAACAACCATTATCTTTGTTCAAGTCGCTCTCTTATAAGCCTTTTCAGTTTTTCTCGTTGTTCAGGTGTCATTCTTTCCCAGATAAGGTATTTCTCTTTAAGCAGTTCCTTTTGTTGAGGAGATAAAGAGCGGTATATTTCATAATTTCTAAGGATAAGCTTTTGTTTTGCTGGTGGGAGTTTAAGCCAACGTTCATAAGATTTTATAATACGCTGTTTTTTATCTTCTGGCATATTTTGAAACAATTGATAATTTCTTATTATTCTCTCCTGCTGTTGAGGTGACATTGACTTGAACAGTAAATAGTTATGAATGATCTGTTCCCTCTCTTTTTCAGGTAAACCCTTCCATTTAGAATACAATCTTATCAATTCCTGCTTTTTTTCAGGGCTTAGTTGTTCCCAATGAACCTGTGCATTCCTGGGATCTGCGCTTGTTGTTATAGAGGTGTCAGCAGATACAATGCTGGTAAATATTATAAGTCCGGAAATAGATAACAATATAATGCATCTTAAATACTTCATCTGTTACCTTCCTGTTCAAAAACATCCATGTGATCAAACATGTTTATATACCTGTACATCTCCATGTGTTCCAATATATCAAGATGCTTGATAATATCGTCCTGCTCTTTTGTGGTTAGATGAGCCTCTGTGGTTTGAGTGAATGTTGTTGTGCTGGTTATGGACATTGCATGAAGTGAAAGAGATACCCCAAATATTATAAAAAACAAAAAACAAAATCTCATTTTAGCTCCCTATAAACATCCTGATTGGTTTGTTCTATCACCATAATTTCGTTTAAATGTTCTATCATATCCATATTTTCATACAGATCTATATGTTGATACATGTCCATTGAGGCTAACATCAATTGAGTATTGACATTGTTGTTTTGAGGCTTTCTCGTAAAAAAACTTACAGCTATAACTGATAGGAGGATAATAGAAATGGCTGATAATGCGTAAACCCATTTAGGAAAATATTTGGGGGTAATCTTTTTAATTCTTTGTTCTCTACCAATATTTATTATTGCGTTATCAATCCTCTCCTTTACAAGAACTGATGGCTCTGACAATGGAATTGATTTTATCTTTCTCTCAAGGGCTAACAATTTTTCCAAATATGTCTTTGCCTCAGGGCATGTACTGATTAAATGCAGGATCCTCTTCTCTGAAGTCTTTTCAAGAGAATTGTCAATATAAGCTGACAGCTCTTTCTTATAGAGATACAACTTTATTTTACAAATTAAACTTTTTAGATCCATCCAACAATCTCTCCCTTGCCCTGCTTAAGAGCGATTTTACCGCCTTTTCACTAACCTTCAATACTGTCGCTATTTCCTGGTAATCCATGCCTTCATAACTGCGTAAAATGATAGCTGCTCTCTGGTTTTTGGGTAGTTTATTTATAAGTTCTAACAAGCGATGCTCTGTGTCTTTCTGTATTATATCCTCTTCTATAGACGGTTTACCATCCTGAACATTATCCGACTCAACCAATTCAGTGTCGTGCATTTTATGGTACTCATTTATAATAAGATTTGTGGCAATGGTAAAGAGCCATGTTGAAAACTTTGCTGTAGGTTCATAATTTTTTGCATATATGTACATTCTTACAAATACCTCCTGTGTAAGATCCTCTGCCATATAGACATTTCCCAAGGATCGTAAAATATAGTTATACACACGAATCTTAAATCTATTGTAGAGTTCATCAAATGCACTCCTATCCCCATCTTTAAGCTTGAGCATTGTTCTTGTATCATCGTCCATCACTTTACTTATAAATTAAACAAATTAGGAAGCAAAAGGTTTCGATTTTACCATTTAATATCAGCACCAAATAGTATTTGATATATGTCTGATACTTTGTAATCCTGAAAAAAATCCCCGGGGCTGAAATAGTCTGTTTCAAACGGAAATGATATGTATTTATTAAGCGTATAAGTGAATGTAAAATCTGCTTCAAAACCATAAGATTTATCTGTTATTTCAGGATATAGTAATACAGGTGTGAACGTAAATTCTATTGATTTCACAGGATATATATCAACAATGCCTCCATAAGCAACATCTCCGAGCCCTCGTCTACCAGCCATTGCCATTGTACCTGTATTAAGGTTCTGATTTATACCACCATTAAAGAATAAGTTTGATTCTGTGTTGTATGGAAAAACAGAAATAAAACTGTTAAGCGTCCCCTGTTTGAGTATAGCCTGCCACGGTGTTTTATCACCTGAAGATAGATTAAAAAATATGCCTATGGTTGCAAAATCATGTATGTGATATTTGAATTTTACATCAGCAAGATAACCGTATGTATTAAAGTGACGTGTAAATGGGCTATCGTAGTTAAGACAATTGTTTCCATCTATATTACCATTACCCATTTCCAACATTCCTGTTAGATTCAGCTCAAAAAATCCAAAATACCTATCACCTGTAATGCCAAACCAGTTGATATTGCTTTTAGATGAATGGATCGGACCTCCATTGTAATATTCCTGTTGAAGGCAGGCTATAATTCGGTCTGCCCTGATCCTGCCATATCTATTAACAAGGGCATTGTATTCAGTTCGATTAAATAATGTATAATAAATAATGTTGTTTAACATTGGTGCAAGTGTATTATCTGTATCCTCAAAATTTGCATAAAACATAGTTACATATTCAAACAACGAAAAATTATAACTCAGCTCAGCCTCGTAAAACATACTTGTTCTTGAAGGATCATATAACTTGTAAGGTTCAACCTTTACTGCATTAAATTCAAAGGAAAGAGGTACATCCAGTGTATCTATAAAATTATAATCAAATGTGAGGGAAGGTTGATAATTATCAAAGAGGAGGCGTGAACCACCAATAATCTCTCTTTCTCCAGCATAGATCTCTATTGATTGATCTGGACTAAAATCTACATATGCCTGACGAATAAAGTATGTATCATTAAAATAATCATTCACGTTTTGAACACCATAAAGATTTAAACTATCATTTGAAAATGTTCTATAAGACAGTTCACCAGAATATAGTTCAATTGCTCCATTAAACCACTCTCCCTGTGTAACATCAAGCTCTGGCATCAGGTATGCTGCTACAAAGCCTGCATCAGGATATTTTACGCCAGGACTCAACAGGGAAAGATGCTGTCCTGTTTGATATCTTAAACTTACAAGCCCTGTTGAACTTGCAGAGAATGCCTGTACTTTGATAGGAAATACTACCATTATTATAAATGCCAATAACCCCAATTTAATCCGCATTCTCAAGTTTCTATAATACATTCACAAAATGTTCAATAAGTTTAAAATAACACCATAATCATGGTTTATGTGTGCAAATGTTCAGAGCTATATTTAACCCGAAAAATGCAATAGGAAAGTTTGCTCATTCGTTCGGGGTACCCATCCAAAGGATGGGTCGTGCGATCCAC
>JBMFUY010000060.1:0-11713 GCA_049966275.1 bacterium | reverse complement strand
AACAAAAAGTCTTTGTATCTTAGGTGGATCGCAGGGTTGAACGAATGAGCAAACTTTCCTATTGCATTTTTCGGGTTTATGTCATTCTGAAGGAGCTAGAGCGACTGAAGAATCTATCCTCTGTCACTCTGAGCAAAGCGAAGAGTCTATGGCTTTAGATTCTTCGCCGTGGGCTCAGAATGACAGGGTGGTGCAGATTCTTTGGCTAAGCTTCAGAACGACATCTATCGTACACTATTATTGATATGTTATTTTTTCTGTTTCTCGAATGCCTTTATAAAGGCTTCTACATATTCAGGATCAAACTGTGTGCCAGCAAATCTCTTTAATTCCTGAATAGCCCATTCATGTGATAACCCTTTTCTGTAAGGCCTGTCTGTGGTAATAGCATCGTAGGTATCTGCTATTGATATTATCTTCGCAATCCTTGGCAAGGCACTTCCAGAAAGTCCTTCAGGATAGCCTTTGCCGTTGTACCATTCATGGTGATGAAGTATGCCAGGGATAATTTCTTTTATCTGAGGTATCTTGCCAAGAATATTGGCTCCAATAGATGGATGCTCCTTCATTTTTTCAAATTCTATATCGTTGAGTTTTTCCGGCTTACGCAAAACACTATCATCAATGCCTATCTTGCCTACATCATGTAATAATGCTGCCATCTTTAATCTTTCTTTCTCATCATCATTGAGATTTATCTGTTCAGCAATCATAAGGGAGTATTTAACCACCCTTTTTGTATGTCCACCGGTGTATGGATCCCTTTTTTCTATTGCATCCGCCAGAGCTTCAACTACACCGATAAATGTATGTTTAAGCTCTTCATGAAGAGAAGCATTCTCAAGTGCAATTGCCACCTGATCCGATAGAGAGGTTAAAAGTCTGAGATCCTCTTCTGTAAATAATCCTTCTTTTTTATTCAAGGCCTGCATTACACCTATCACCTCTCCACCGGACAACACAGGTACACACATTATACTCTCTGTCACAAACCCGGTCTTTTCATCTGCCTTTTTATAAAAACGTTCATCCTTTGATGTGTCATTTATAATAAGTGGTTGTTTGTTTTGAGCAACCCATCCTGCTATACCCTGACCAAATTTGAGCCTGATCTCTTTAAGTGTTTTTTCGTTCTCACCAAGAGCAACCTCAAAAAAAAGCTCCTGTTTTTCTTTATCTACAAGTAAAAGTGAACCAACTTCTGCATTGACAAGTGATACTATCGCCTTCATAGCCTCTCTCACAACAGATTTTGTCTCAAGATTAGAATTGAGCATTTTGGATAATTCATATAATTTTACCTGCAATTCAATTAATCTGTGCTGGTCAATCTCATCTATTAGATACTTCATAAGCACAGCAATATGTGGTGTTAACCTGGATAGTTTATTGAGATCTCGTTTGTTGAACATACCATGTTTTTTGTTTAAAACCTCCACAACCCCGATAATCTCTGTTCCATACTTTATTGGATAAGCAAGGATATCCTTTGTCAAAAAGGTTTTATCTGAGCTAACCTCACCCATCCAGAAAGGATCCTTTGAAGCTGACATGGTAAAATAACCAATCCCTGTTTCTGCAACCCTGCCTACAACCCCTTCACCTCTTTTAAGCAATTTGCCAACAAGGCTCTCATCCCCTCCTTTTACAGCAGCAAAGACAAGTGACCTATCCTCTCTGTTAACCACAAACAAACTTCCTGCTTTACACCCAAGTTCATCAATTGTAAGGCTTAGAAGCTCATCGTAGATTTTCTTTATTGTTTCTTTATTAACATTGTACCGGGGTAAGGATTCGTAAATAGAGATCAACCGTTTAAGAAATGGTTGCGCTATAATATCCCCGTTAACCCTGGTCTGTTTTCTATTCATTCAACACCTACTCAAGCAAATGTTTAATTGTATCTTCTGCCCTTTCATTTATTATCTGCAAAACCATTGTTTTAACAGAATCATATTTTTCTATAATCTCCTGAAAGTCCTGTTTTTTAAGCTTCATAAGCCTGGTCTGCTTTAAGGCTTTTACTGTGGCTGTCCTTTCCCTGCCTGTAACCAGAGCAACTTCGCCAAACACATCACCTTCACTGAGTTGAGCAAGTACTATCTCTTTACCATTCCTGCCCACAGTGCTCACCTCCAGTAAACCATCTTTTACTATATACATAGCATCACCTGGTTCACCTTCCTTCACAATAATACTACCAGCATTGACAACCATAAGTTCAAATCTGCTTATGATATCTAACCTCTCTGTATAGTTTAAGCCACTGAAAACGCGGGTCATGGCAACAATATTATCCAGAACACGCTTCTTATAGAAATCTATAAGCACCTTTGATATATTAGGATACCTCTGCGCGAGTTCCTCCATATCCTGCTTCTTAAATTCATACAATTCAACCTTACTTGTTGAGATAACTGTTGCCTGACGCTTCCCCCCTGTAAAAAATCCAAACTCACCAAAAAAATCCCCATCTGATAGTGTATCAAGTATAACTTCATTTTTATTTTTATCTTTTTTTTGTACACTAACAATACCGGATAGGATAAAATAGATAGAATCTCCACTGCTTTCTTCCCTTATTATCGTAGTTTGTTCAGGGAATGTTAAATGTTTTGCAATTCTTAAGATCTCCTTCAACTCCTGCTCATCAATTTCTGAAAATATTGGGCTTTGTTTTACTACCTCCTTGATGGGCTGTATGCCCTGTTTAGCCAGTTTTTTCAGTAAGTTGCTTTTCTCTTCCTGAGCCTCCTTATGGGTAACATCAATCGCCAGCACTCTTTCAAGAGAAGCAAGCGCGGATTGCATATCATTTTGAAGCATAAATTTTTTATACGCTATTAAAAAGTTTTTTATAGCCTTACGTGGGTCATTTATATTTTCATAACATTCAGCAAGTGAATTCCATACCCATGGATCATTCACATCTATAACAGTAAGCTTTTCCAGTTCTTCTATAGCCCTCTCATAACTGCCATTTATAAGATAATTCTGGGCATCCTTTCTTATTTTATATTTATCAAGCATCCTGATATTCCTTCTGGAGAGTTGCTATTCTTTCATTCTTCCAAGTATCTGGGTACCACTTATCACCCATCTATCATTCTCTTTAGCAAACGTCCATTGCACCCTGGTCAATTCTGTTATGGTCTGGGGTATAAGACTTTTTGTAACCACAGATGTCCTCTGGTTCATCACAACGACTGCGCTGTTCCCTGCCACATTGATAGAAATATTAGAAAAATCAACATCTATCTTTTCATACCTGTTAAAATAATCCTCCAGAGCCTTTTTGTTTTGCTCGGCATTCCCGGCAAGATCTTCAAGGGCTAATGACAGGTTTTTTGTTTTCATTGCCTGTTTCTGCCTATTTATAATGGACATTATCTCCTGTCTTGCAATATCCTCAGGTGCGGGCTCTGGCCGTGGCGGAGGTGTATTAACTGAGAGTTGTTGTGGTGGCTGTAGCTCTTTACCTGTCTGTAATTGTTGCGTTGCAGTAACCTCATGCACTTTTTGTTTTATACTGGTTTCTGTTTTTTTAATTCCCTGTACCTGTTTTTCTTTTGTAACCGGTTTAGGTGAAGATGGCGTTGTTGATGTAACTTGTTGAGTCGGAACAGTAGACTCTGTTTTTAGTGTTATGGTAATATCCTCTTCTTTTTTCTTTTTTGAACACGAGGATAAAAGCGATGCAAAGATAATAAGCAGGATAATATATGTTAATAATGGTTTTTTATAACTCATACAAAACTTCATAAATTTGTTGAGGCTCCTTCTTACCCTTAACATATACCATATCAAGAGGCTTTATGCTAATATCATTCTTCACTGCTTTGTAGGTATTTTCACATATCAATATCTGTCCTCCTTTAGTTAAACCTTCTATTCTGGAAGCAAGATTTACAGTATCACCTATTACAGTGTATTCCAGCCTCTTTTCAGACCCAATACTTCCAGCAACAACAGGACCTGTTGCAATACCACATCCAACTGATAGATGTCTATTTTTACCCTCCTTCTCCCACCTGCTATTTAAATTGTTGAGTGCTCTTTGAAGGTCTATGGCTGTTTTTACAGCCCGTAGGGGATCATCAATATGTGCGTACGGTGTTCCAAAAACAGCCATGATCGCATCACCAATATACTTATCAAGTGTACCCTCGTAGTTAAAGATCACATCAACCATTGCGGTAAAATATTCATTTAATATAGCAACCACCTCTTCAGGAGGCATCTGCTCTGACATAGAAGTAAAGCCTCTTATATCCTGGAACAGGATCGTCGCGATTTTACGTTCACCTGTAATAGAAGCCTCTTTTTCCTTGATAAGCCTTTCAGCAACATGTTCTGATACGTACCTTTTAAATGTATGCTTTATATGTTCCCTCTCCTTCAAACCTTCAACCATGAAGTTAAAACTTGAAGCGAGTACCTGTATCTCATCCCTTGTCTTTACATCAACATGCTGATTCAGATCTCCCTGCTCCACCTTTTTCATAGCATTCACTATTTTATATATGGGCTTCGTTATATTCATGGATAAGCCAAATGATGCCATCATGCCAAGAAGGATAAAACCAATGGTAAAAAGTACTGTAATTGTCCTTGCCCTTTTCACCGATAGGTCGAACCTGTGCAACGAATAACCTATGCTCATCGTCCCTAAAAAACTGTTTGCAGGTTTTAGCACAACATCTATAGGAAGTATATGACCAAGCCTTTCTAAGACAGACTCTGCACGGCCTGATCCTGACTTTAGCAGATGCAGTTTTACTGCTTCAGGGATCTCGTTTTTGAGCTTATCACTGTCGGTCCCTGCGATTGAGGAAAGCAGTTCTGTGTTTATCTCAGAATCAACAATTTTATTATTCGCATCAATAATTACAACGTACAGAATGTTGTTGTCTAACTGTGGAACGAATTTTAGAAATTGTTTTGCAAATGCCCATGGATCCACACCGTTCCCACCAAGCAGGGCAAGTGCACCGGTTATCTGAGCCATGTTAATTGCCCTGGAACGCATTTCATTTCGCATGCTCTTTTCCTGCCGTATAACAGATGTATATGCAACTATGAGCATTATTATCAGTATGAGCATTGCTACAAGCAATCCCAATTTAACCTTAAGACTGAGAATTACTGGTTTATTCATAAAACAAGATAATCAAGACCTATGGTGTAGATGTAATGATAACCATAAAGGAAGGTGTTATACATTGAATATCTAAATGCACCTGTGAGGAACAAATTGGGTGTTATACTTAATCTTATACCAGGAACAAGGTTTAACAACACCTGTTGAACAGTGTATTCCCTTTGTGTTCCTGCAAAATTTATATCGGTGATCTGTCCCTCGTACATTGTATTGACCTCAAAGAAACCTGATAAGGATATACCGAATGGTACACTAAAAGCAGTGTTGAATAATTGAATATCATTGTTGGGTTTCTTATGTGTTGCTGGATCCGCTCCTATCATTCTGTATCCTATGTTTGAATCCCATTGAACAATTCCAATATTCCTTGTATATGCAAGATCCAGTTCAAGATCCGTTCCACCGGATCCAACTCCTATAAAACCCGTTGGCAGATATACTGTTCCATAAACAGCCAGCATGGGTGAATTGAGAAATTGATACATAAATCTAACAGCAGGATTGCTTAAGCCATTACTGGTTCTCACTATGCCGTAACTTCCATTGGGATTGGTTGGGCTTGTTATCAACTGCCCCACATCAGCATTAACGTATGGAATGCTTGCAGATAAATTCATGTAGGAAGTTAGGTTATAGCTTATATTAACGATCTTATATATAAGCCTTTCTGTGATATTACCGCTGAATATAGAATAAAAATCTTTGCCCATATATCTATCTACCTGCGCATAGTATATGTAAAATCCCATATCCAGTATATCCGCCTGACCGGTTTTAGCGGTCAATGTAAACAGTGGGAATGTAGTTTGTTTTTTACCCTGAATAGAGGCAATCCCACCAATAGCCCCGAGCTGGGCATAAGCATTGTTATAGATAAGCAAAATAATGATTACTATAAAGATAGTAGCTGTATATATTTTTTTATTCTTCATCACACGTATTAATTATTTAAGTATGTCTTATTAGTTTTCATTGATTATCTTTAAAAGCTATACTGATTTATAATCAATAAGTCAACATGCAAAAGGTATCAGACCATGATAGTTTTTAAACTTTGAGAAATCGGTTTTCAAATTTTAAATGACAAACCTCTACAGTGGATTGACAATTGCGCTAATAAATTATACTCTACAGTTTACTGTAGACAATTCCAATTAAAATTAAGTAATAAAAAGGAGTTTTCCTTATGTTTTACATAGCAAAAGAAGAAGATATAAGGCGTGGTAAGGTTACAGATGTATATTTTGAAAGGGCATTAAAGATATTAAAGGCAAAGGGCATATCAAAACATGTTGCAATGGAGATCAGAACAAAGGGATTACCTTCAAAATGGGAATGGGCAATACTATCCGGTATTGAGGAGGTTGCAGAACTTCTAAAGGATAAGCCTGTTAATGTGAGAGCTATGAGAGAAGGAACACTCTTTTATCCTAATGAACCTGTTATGGAGATTGAGGGCAATTATACTGATTTTGGTCTTTATGAAACAGAGATCCTTGGGCTTATCTGTCAGGCGAGTGGAGTGGCAACCAGCTCTGCGAGAATAAAGATACATGCCGGAGGTAAACCTGTGTTCAGTTTTGGGGCAAGACGCATGCACCCTGCTATAGCTCCCATGATCGAAAGGAGTGCATATATAGGGGGATGTGATGGTGTTTCTGATATTCTTGGTGCTGAAATGATCGGGTTAAAACCGGTTGGAACAATCCCTCATGCTTTCATCCTGATCGTTGGTGATACTGTAAAGTCAGCCCTGTATTTTGATGAGGTAATAGAAAAGGAAGTTCCAAGGCTCATACTCATAGATACATTCAATGATGAAAAGTTTGAAGCAATAAACATTGCAGAAGCATTAAAAGAAAGGCTATATGGAATAAGGTTTGATACGCCCGGTTCAAGAAGGGGTGATATGAAACAGCTCATAAGCGAAACAAAATGGGAGCTTGAATTAAGAGGATACAAAAACGTAAAGATAATGGTTAGTGGAGGACTTGATGAAAATAAGGTCAGAGAATTAAAAGAAATTGTTGATCTTTTTGGTGTTGGTACATATATATCAAATTCACCTGTTGTTGATTTCGCTATGGATATAGTTGAAATAGAACATAAACCGTGTGCAAAACGTGGAAAAGAATCTGGAAGAAAAACAGTGCTCAGATGCACAAAATGTGGTAGACGTATTATTTCACGATATCCTGCAGCCTCCTGGACATGTGATGTGTGCGGTGGAAAACTTGAAGAACTTTTGAAACCAATTATAGCAAATGGCAAGATAGTTGATGAACTACCACCGGTAAATAAAATCAGGGATTATGTAAAAGAGGAAATAAATAAAATTAATATAAAGGAGTTAAAATGAAGGTAACCATAACAGCTATAAAAGCAGATATAGGCAGTATAGGTGGCCATATCAAACCAAGCAAAAGGGTTGTGGAAAGGGTTAAGGAGTATATATCCACTGAAGGCGGTGGACTGCTGATAGATTCGTACATCTCTTCTACTGGCGATGATATTGCCATATTAATGACACATGAAAATGGCGTTGGTAGTGATAAGATCCACAAACTCGCATGGGATGCATTTAAGGAAGGCACTGAGGTTGCAAAAGAACAGGGACTTTATGGAGCTGGTCAGGATCTGCTCAAATCTGCTTTTTCAGGCAATGTAAAAGGGCTTGGACCGGCTGTAGCAGAGATGGAAATAGAAGAGAGAAAGAGTGAACCATTTTTATTCTTTGCAGCAGATAAAACAGACCCTGGTGCATATAATCTACCACTATTCCTATCCTTTACAGACCCCATGTACTGCGCCGGTTTACTGCTCAATCCTCAATTGAGTAAAGGCTTCAGGTTTGTAGTGATGGATGTTGAACATATTGAAGGTGACAGGATCATTGAACTTGAAACACCAGAGGAGATCTATAGCCTTGCAGCCTTATTAAGGGATAACCAGAGATTTGTTGTTGAAGCAATCTTTTCAAGGCATGATGGAACACAGGCTGTTGCTGTAAGCACATCAAGGTTGCACAATATTGCTGGCACGTATACAGGTAAAGATGATCCTATAATGCTTGTAAGGGTTCAGAATAATTTCCCAGCGACTGGAGAGGTTCTATCTGCATTCAGCATAGGTCATTATGTCGCAGGTTTTATGAGGGGCAGTCACAATGGACCACTTATGCCTGTTAAGATAAATTCTACCATATCATACTTTGATGGACCTCCCATAGTATCATGTCATGCATTTTCAGTTCACAATGGTAAACTGACAGAACCTGTAGATGCCTTTGATCATCCTTTCTGGGACTATGTAAGAGACAGGGTTTCTGAAAAGGCACTGGAACTGAGAAAACAGGGATTTTCAGGCCCTGCTATGCTACCCTATGGGGAGCTTGAGTACGGAGGTATTGTTGAGATTATGAAGAAGCTCGAAAAAAGATTTGAGATAAGAAAAGCAAAATAAATTATTGCAGGAAAGGTCTATGATCATAGGTGGAAAGGTTATAGAGTCATCAGAAAAGGTGGTGGTCAGAAATCCTTATGACAACAGCATTGTAGGTGAAGTATCCAGGGCTTTTGAAGCAGACGTAGAAAAGGCTGTAGAGTCTGCAAAGATAGGTTTTATAAAGCTATCACAACACAGTGCATACGATAGGTACAGGACGCTTATAAGGCTTGCTGACATACTTGCCAGACAGCAGGAGCAATTTGCCAGAACCATTGCATCAGAAATGGGAAAAACCATCAGAGAGGCTCGGACTGAGGTTTCCAGAGCCATTGAAACAGTTACATGGTCAGCAGAAGAGGCAAAAAGACTCTATGGCTCCACGGTTCCAATGGATGCTGCTCCTACAGGTCAGGGCAAAATAGGATTTTTTATGCGCGTTCCTGTTGGCATTGTAGGGGCTATTTCTCCATTCAATTTTCCTCTCAACCTCTCATTACACAAGATTGCACCTGCGTACGCAGCAGGCAATGCCTTTATACTCAAACCAGCAGAAGCAACATCCATTACCGGAGAGATGCTCGGCAAAGCCTTTATTGAAGCAGGTGCAGTACCAGAGGCAGTAAATATTCTTACAGGCTCAGGATCAAAAATAGGTTTTAAGCTTGTAACCCATCCGGATATAAGAGTAATAACATTCACAGGTAGTCGTGATGTGGGTGAATGGATCACAAAAAATGCCGGGTTAAAAAAGGTTGTGATGGAACTTGGATCTAACTCTGCAGTGGTTGTCTGTGAGGATGCTGATCCCAGAGGTATGGTGAAAAGGATAGCCCTTGGTGGGTATTCACAGGCAGGCCAGGTCTGTATATCTGTGCAAAGGGTTTATGTTCATGAAAGGCTATTTGACACATTTGTGGAGCTACTAAAAGAACAGGCAAGTGCACTCAGGGTTGGTAATCAGCTTGATGAATCAACAGATGTAGGCCCCCTGATCACCAACAAGGATGTGTTAAGGATAAAGTCATGGATAGATGAAGCTGTTTCTAATGGAGCCAGGCTTGTTTATGGTGGCGATATTACTGGAAATGTTATGACCCCTGCGGTGCTTATACATGCAAAGGAAACAGATAAGGTAATAAAGGATGAATTGTTCGGTCCTGTGATTGTAGTGAATAAATTTAAAACAGATGATGAGGCTATAGAGCTTGTAAATCATTCAAGGTATGGTTTGCAGGCTGGTGTTTATACAAATGATGTTAATCGTGCATGGAAGTATGCAAAATCCTTAGATGTAGGAGGGGTATTGATCAATGAAATACCAAACTTCAGGGTGGATCTTATGCCATATGGAGGCGTGAAGGAATCAGGAATAGGTAGGGAAGGACCACGGTTTGCTATTGAAGAGGTAACAGAAATAAAGTTGGTTGTGTTTCATGTTAATCCCCTAAAAACTTAAGAATTTTTTTGTTGATTAAGTTTTTATGCTATTGTAGTCTTGAGTTATAATTTATGAGTATATAGGATATGAAAAGGAGGAGTAAAGGAGGAGTTAAGATGAGATATATTTCTATGATCTTCTTTGTCGCGTACACTGTGTTATCAGCAGGAATGGATGCAATGGCTATACAGCCATCACCTGCACCGGATCAGATCCATCTTACATGGACAGGGGATCCAGCAACAACAGTAACCATTCAATGGCGAACAGATCTATCTGTTACAGAAAGCACTGTAAACTATGGCACAACAACCGCTTACACTATGAGTACCATTGGCACCTCATTTAATGTTTATGGTGTAACAGCAACCAATACCTCTTATGTGCAGGTTGTCCAACATCATGTTGTAGAACTTCAAGGCTTAAGCCCTTTAACAACCTATCATTATCAGGTTGGTGGTGCCGGACAATTCAGTCCTGATTATTATTTTACCACGGGTCCATCAACAGGTTCTACCAATCCTACATTTAATTTTATTGTTTGTGGTGATTCTCGGGGAAGCTCACTTGGGAGTTACTGGGGAATAAACCCATCCTTATCAACATTCGCACAAACACTTTTTGAACAGCATCCAGCATTTATAATTTTTAGTGGAGACGCTGTAAGTACAGGTAAGATAGATGAATGGGACGATTGGTTTTCTGCAATGTCTGCTGTAAGCCCTTATGTGGTGATCATGCCAGTGGATGGTAATCATGAGGAGTACTCTCCAGACTTTTATTCACAGTTCGCTTTGCCACTTGCAAATGGTAGAACAACTAAAGATCTATCAGCTGAAAAAGGGGTATACTATTCTTTTAACTATGGTAATGCACATTTTACCATACTTGATGATCAATCCCTATATGGGGTTCCAGTGCAAACAGACGAACTTACATGGTTAAAGAACGATCTACAATCAACACACACAGTGTGGAGGTTTGTGGCTAATCATGAACCAGAATTCTCTGCTGGTGGTCGTCATGGGAGTAACACTCTACTTCAGCAGTATTGGGTTCCGGTGTTTATGAATAATCATGTAGATATGGTATTCAATGGTCATAACCATTTCTATGAGAGAACATATCCATTAGATGAAATGGGTAATCCTGTTCCTCAAGGATCAGGGGTTATATACATAATAGCGGGTAGCATTGGTGCTCCGCTATACGATCCATCACAAGCATCCTTTGTTGCCTATGAAGAAAAAACGTACAACTACGCAATTATCCATGTTGCTGGTAATACTATCTCAATGGATGCCTATAGATTGAGTGATGTTCCCTCAAACAACTATAATACAATTATGGATAGCATACCAGCTTATACAAAAGTAGCCACATCAAGCACTGGTTCTAATTCTTCAGGGTGTTCATGCAGTATAAATAATAATAGTGCATCCTCTATGGATGGTGTCATGGCATTTACAATATTGGGTATAGGCTTAATAGTATTAAAGGGATTGTTTAAAAATTGCAGGTCTTCTTAAAATGACACGATAATGTATCACCCTGCAAAAATCCCCTTATTTCTGTAGGTGCATTTTTCAAATTAACCCGAAAAATGCAATAGGAAAGTTTGCTCATTCGTTCAACCCCACGATCCACCTAAGATACAAAGACTTTTT
>JBMFUY010000059.1:0-11848 GCA_049966275.1 bacterium | reverse complement strand
AGTCTTTGTATCTTAGGTGGATCGTGGGGTTGAACGAATGAGCAAACTTTCCTATTGCATTTTTCGGGTTAAGAATGGCAGATTCTTCGCTCAGAAAGGGATTGCCTTCTCAGCTTCGCTGTGTGCCTGCCTTCGGTCGCGCAATGACATTGTCGGATAGCCACTTAAACAGATAGAAGCATTTTTATAGCTTTTTCCCATCTTGTTAAAAAACCCCTTCTCTGTGCCACAGGCATGGATGGCTTAAACACCCTATCTTCTTTCCAGACAGTTTTTAAATCTTTTAAATCCTTCCATATCCCCACAGCAAGCCCTGCAAGCATACCTGCCCCAAGGGATGTTGTTTCTATATTTTTAGGCCTTACAACAGGGATATTAAGAATATCTGCCTGGAATTGCATAAGAAGATTGTCTTTACATGCCCCCCCATCAACCTTTAAAGCATTTAACCTTTGTTTTGTTTCCTGTTTCATTGTATCAACCAGCGTAAATGTTTGTAAGGCTATACCCTCAAGTATGGCTCTTGCAATATGGGCTTTTGTTGTACCCCTTGTTATGCCTGTTATCATGCCTCTTGCCTCTGGTTTCCACCATGGAGCCCCCAGACCGCTTAAGGCAGGAACAAATACAACGCCACCACTGTCAGGCACGCTTGAAGCAAGGGGCTCTATCTCATCAGAGTTATTTATTATACCAAGCCCATCCCTTGCCCATTGAACCGCTGAGCCAGATGCCATTGCACTTCCTTCCAATGCATAGGAAACCCTGTTTTTAATCTGCCAGGCAACAGTGGTTAATAATCCGTGTTTTGAATATACCAGTTTATCAGATGTATTACACAGCACGAATGAACCTGTTCCATAAGTTGCCTTTACACTTCCACCTTCAAAACAAGCCTGACCAAATAAAGCTGATTGTTGATCCCCAACCATACCACCAATAGGAATATTGTCCGGAAGAAAACCCAATCCCTTTGTGTAACCAAATATACTGGATGTTGGTTTTACCTCAGGCATTATATAAGGAGAAATACCTGTTATCTTTAAAAGTTCCTTATCCCATTGGAGTCTTTTTATATTGAATAAAAGCGTTCTTGAGGCATTGCTCACATCCGTTGCATGATTAACCCCATTGGTTAGGTGCCATAATAGCCATGTATCAATAGTTCCAAATGCAATGTGTCCTTTTTGTGCCTTATTCTTTAATCCCGGGATCGCATTCAAAAGCCACATTATCTTTGTTGCTGAGAAATACGGATCAAGAACAAGCCCTGTTGCACGTTTGAAAAGCTTTTCGTACCCTCGTGCTTTTAACTTTTCCACAATGTTGGCTGTTCTTTTGCATTGCCAGACAATGGCGTTGTAAACAGGCTTTCCTGTTTTTTTATCCCATAAAATGGTTGTTTCTCTCTGGTTTGTTATACCTATGGCAGCGATCGTATGAGGATCTATATTTGCCTTCTGTATGACATTTTTTATACTATCAAATGTGATCTTTAAAATGGTGTTGGGATCGTGTTCAACCCAGCCAGGCCTTGGATATATTTGAGGAAGTTCAGCACCTGCGATAGCTACAACATTTAACAATGAATCTATCAGTACAACCTTTGTAGAGGTAGTGCCCTGATCTATTGCAAGTATATATTCAGCCATAGGTTTTCCTCCTCTCTATCTTTTAATATCAAAATGCGTTTAAAGATCAAGGAAAAACAAAGAAGGATCAGTTGTTAAAGGGTTCTTCTCTCCAGTATAGAAGTGACAGTGAATGGGATTGCCTGTTTCTATAGTAAACAGCTCTTATTATGTATGTAACTCCATCCTCAATAATACCAATGCCATCCACTGAAAAGTAGTCACTTTTAACATCAATGTAACCATTTACTGCCTGTACCTGTGGGTTATTGAGATCAACACCTATTCTGGTGAGTTCGTTTGTGAAATCGCCTATAGACATAAAGGGTTTTTCTTCTCTTGCGGATATAATATCCTGAACCTGTGAACCATCAAGGTTATACATTGCAGCAAGTAGTATTGGTGATGCTGTGTTAACGTTGATCCTGAATGGAGAATTTGGATTATAATACTTCGGGAATACTGTAAAGATAGGACTATCCATTGCATCAGGTTGTTGTATCAGAGGCTTGCCATTTACATCTGTTTTCCCCATAAGCACATTGAAAACCTTGCTATTTATACCCTTTATAAAGTTTAATTCTGTAACAGAGTCCATAGGAGCATCTTTTGCTCTGTAAGGCGGGGTGAGTGATTCATAATACTCACTTTCTGCTCCGTTAGGTCTTGGAAGCTCATCCGAGTCTATCCAATCCTCTATTGCATCAACAGTGTTTGGATCGAGCTTTAGTTCTTCGAACAATCGTCTACATATACCATCCAGTGTCTGGTTGGCAGTTATTGTATCTGAGCCTATGAGGGCGTTTAAATCAAACTTACCGGCTTCATCACTTATGAGCCCTCTCATAACCCCTATATTTTTATCCTTTACCATTACAGGCAAAGGGAAATTAGTTATTTGAGACCACAGTTGTGCATTCTTATTAAACTCCCCTGAAACCTCATAATCTGCATTTGGGCTTACATTCATATCAAACAATAAAATTTGTTTTTCTATCTCTATGGCAGCAAGTGCAATGCGTCTTGCCTGAATACTATCACGCATGCGCATAGTGATATCAATGTTAACCCTTGTTGTGTAAGCGAATTCTACAATCACAGCCACAAGTATTGCTATGATAAGTAGAACTACTATTAACGCCTGCCCCTGCTCTTTTTTCACTGACCCGCCATCCTTAATCTGACTATCTGTCTGAATTCAACATCAACACCATTGTGATCCTTTAAAACAAGCTGGATGAGGACAGCATAAGGAAGGTAGTTGTACCCCTGTAAACGAGTATCCCATTCATCAAACCATTGTTTTGTGTTTGGATCAAAATAGTATATAGCAAGGCTCACAATAGAGCGGGTAAGAACATATCCAGTACCCTGCAATAAAGGGTCTGATGTGAAAAAGGGTGTTTCCCTTCTCACGAGAGAAACTGTACTGTTGTCCTGATTAACTACAGGATCATACCCTATTGCAGAGTAATCACTACCATTAATTCCTTCGCCCACAGGTATATCAACATGAGCCAGTGTTGTGAAAAATAATTTATCCATTGGATTGCCATTCCACTCATTTTTTATTCCTACAAAATATGTGTATGGGGCTACAACTCCCCCGGGTGTAATATCAAGAAACGCAGAGGAAAGCTCGCGTTTTAAATGAAACATGATTTGATTACCAACCTGATATACTTCATTCCTTTGTTCTACATAAGATTTTGCCCTGAATGCAGTAAAAAAAGAAAGATAAACAAATGTCAGGATGACCGCAAGGATAGATATGGCAATTAAAGTTTCAAGTAATGTAAAGCCTTTTAATGTGTGCTTTTTTAACATTAGTTTATCTTTATGAAATAAAGTATAACCATTATAAAAAAGCAAGGAAAGTGATTTGTGAATAAAAAAAGTGGCGTCGTAAGACGCCACTGACTAATGCTCTTTAAAAAGAACCTTACTTAGCTGGAGCTGGAGCTGGAGCTGGTGCTGCTGCTGGTGCCTCTGCTGGTGCCTCTGCTGCCTCTGCCTTTATACCATGAACCCATCCACCATGAAGTGTTAATTCAACCTTCTCGCCACCCTTAAGTGCCTCTGCCTCCTTTAGAGCAGCCTTTGCTACATGAAGCTTCTTTTCCTTACCTTCAATCTTGACTACGAGTATAGTTGCCTTCTTCAGTTTCTCAACCTTTACAACCTCTGCTTTCACGGTCTTTGCTTCTGCCTTCTTCGCAGCCTTCTTGGGTGCTGCCATTGCCATTGTTGCCATTGTAAGTGCGAATGCAAACGCCACTGCAACTGATATTAGTTTTCTCATCTTTTTTCACCTCCCTTTTAAATAAATTTATGAATATAAGAAGCATTTATCATACCAAATAAAAAGTCAAGTATTTTAAATAGTTAAAAATGTGGATCAATTAAAAGTGCACCAAATGGTATATGGTGTTATACCAGATGGTGTATGGTTAAGGTTTGGCTCAGGATGTAATTTGTATTTGCCTTTTATATCAAGGAGGCATAAAATACATCTTGTATAAAATAAAGGAGGCAATATGGGACTTGTTAGTCTTAGCAAGGTGCTTCTAAAGGCTAAGGAACGTGGTTATGCAGTAGGTGCTTTTAACTTTGTTAATATGGAGGTTGTTCAGGGTATACTGGATGCGGCTGTTGAAGCCCATGCACCTGTGATTATCCAGACGACCGAAGGGGCTATTGAGTATGCTGGTATTGAATACCTTTCAGCTATGGCAAAGGTAGCCGTGGAAAAGGCTGGTGTGGATGTTGTATTACATCTTGATCATGGAAAGCATCTGGATACTGTATTGCTTGCGATCAAACATGGTTACACATCAGTTATGATTGATGCGTCTGACAAGCCATACGAAGAAAATCTATCAATAACAAAGGAGGTTGTGAAGATCGCACATGCTGTAGGGGTATCTGTGGAGGCAGAGCTTGGAAAGCTTAAAGGCATTGAAGATACTGTGAGTGTTAAGGATGCAGATGCAACATTGATTGATCCGGATGAAGCTAAAGATTTTGTAATTAAAACAGGTGTTGATGCATTGGCACCAGCTATTGGTACATCACATGGTGCGTTTAAATTTAAAGGTACGCCCAGGCTTGATCTGGATAGGCTTGAACATGTGGCAAAACTTACAGGTATACCGCTTGTACTCCATGGTGCATCAAGCGTGCCACAGGATATAATTAAAAAGGCAAACAATTATGGCGCCAATATCAAAGGAGCTGCTGGGGTACCGGATGATATTATGAAACAGGCAATCAAAAAGGGTATTTGTAAGGTAAATACGGATACAGATTTAAGGCTTTGCTTTACAGCAAGCATAAGGGAAGAACTTCATAATCATCCCGAGGTCTTTGATTTAAGAGAGATCCTTGGTCCTGCAAGACAGGCTGTAAAAAATATGGTTCTGAACAGGATAAAGGTGTTTGGCTGCGCAGGGGCTGGATAAAAAATATAGATATGATATAATAGGTTTTTATAAAGGAGATTTTTATGAGGAAGGTTGGAATAATTGGTGTTGGCACCACGCAATTCAAGGCAAGATGGTTAGAGAAAACATACTATGAGCTTGCATATGATGCTGCCAAACTCGCGCTTGAGGATGCTGGCATTGACAAAAAAGAAGTAGGCGCGGTTGTTTATGGTATATACAATGAATTTTTTGAGCGACAGTTCATGCCTGATGTTTATATCCATAACTATATAGGCATGGGATTAAAACCCTCTGTAAGGGTTGCAACAGGAGGCGCAACCGGTGGAGCTGCTGTGTTTGTGGGATGGTCCTGGATTGCTTCTGGTTTATACGATGTTGTAATGGTACTTGGGGTTGAGAAAGCAACGGATAACTATAATTATTTTGTTGGACATCCAACACCAGAAACACTTAAAGCCATACTCTTTTCTGGTGATATGACATTTGAAACACCAATGGGACTTACTGCAGCAGCATCGTATGCCCTGCCATTGATAGCGCATATAAATAAGTATGGCACACCAACTGAAAGACAGATGGCAATGGTTTCTGTAAAAAACCATAAAAATGCTATGAATAATCCAATAGCTCAGAGCCCTAAACTCTTAACAATTGATGATGTGTTAAATTCAAAAATGATCACATATCCTTTCAAGTTTTATGATAATTGTCTTTATTCTGAAGGCGCATCTGCTATTATACTCGCATCTGAAAAGGTTGCCAATGCACTCTCAGACTCCCCTGCATGGATAACCGGGGTTGGGCTTTCCCTTGATAAAGCTTTTGCAGGTGAAAGAGAGGATATGACTGTATTTACATCCAGTGTTTATGCTGGAAGGGATGCCTATAAAATGGCTGGCATAAAAAATCCAAGAAAAGAACTTGATTTTGCAGAACTACACGATGCATTTACAGGCGCTGAGATCCTATCTTATGAGGCTTTCAATTTTTGTGAACCTGGTGAAGGTGGAAGGCTTATAGAGGAAGGCGTTGTTGAAATGGATGGAGATCTACCTGTCAGTCCAAGTGGTGGACTTATAGGATGCGGGCATGCAGTTGGTGCTACAGGTGTTATGCAAACAGGAGAGGCAGCATTACAGGTTCAACACAGGGCAGGTAAAAGGCAGGTCAAAAATGCAAGGATAGGACTCGTTCAGAGTATAGGTGGACCGGCTACAGCGTGGACAGTGGCCTTGATCGTTGAAAGACAGGATAGGGTTAAAGTGAAAAGCACAGGGCATGGGAAGAGAAAAACACGTACACGATGAAAGGAGAGATCATGATCCAGAATAAAGAAAAATGGCTTGAAGAAGCATCCAAAAAGATTAAGGTTCCAAAAGAGCTTATAGAAAAGGCATTTAAAGATGAAATTTATGGGAACCCTCCTATAGATGCCCCTCTTGAGATTCCGGACATTATGGATATAACCTATAAATATACGTATGGAGGCATTTCCAGGTTTTTTAGGGAGATAAGGGATAATAAACAGCTTTACGGAACAAAATGCACGCATTGTGGTAAGGTGTGGTTACCGCCAAGGATAAATTGTAATGAATGTTATGCACCAACAGAATGGGTGAAGCTTGGGGACGAAGCAGAGATTGTAACGTATACTGTGGTGTACTATGCTACATCATCATTCTATGGAAAAACGCCATATGTTTGTGCCTTTGTGAAGGTAGATGGTGCAGACACTTTGATTATGCAAAATGTGTTTTTAAAAGATGTAACAAAGGCAAGGGTTGGTATGAGGTTGAAGGTTCAGTTCAAAGATGATAGGAATGGAGATATGGGAGATTTCTGGTTTGTTCCAGTAGAGGAAGTAAGATGAATGATATCTATGAAAGGAATATAAATATAAGATTAAGTCCATTGGATAGTAATACTGTTCTTGTTTCTGCTTCTTTGCTTGATCTACACCATAGTATAATAGCTGAGATTAAAATTGATCTTCCAACACAGCAGATAATTGATGCTGATGCAAGGATGGTAAGAGTACCTTATTCCGGATGTCCGAAAGCACTTGAAAATATCCGCAAAATAATAGGATTTAAGATAGAAAGGGGAGTGAACAAGAAGATCGCAGATGCACTTGGGCATTCAACAGGCTGTACACATCTTGTAGAGATCATACAAAATGCTATGAGGTTTTCAGCATCTATGCTAATAGGAGTAAGAGCAGGTTATGGAAAGGTAGATAAGCGGAGAGAGCTTACCGAACAGGAAAGGATAGCGAATGTCATGCCTTATTTAAAAAATACATGTATAGTTTTTAAGGAAGGTTAAACATGGCACTATCATTACCAAAGGGTTTTTTGTATGCAGGTGTAGCAAGTGGCATTAAGCCAGATGGCAAAAAGGATCTTGCCATTATATTTTCTGAAGTACCGGCTGTAGCAGCAGGAATGTTCACAACCAATGCAATTAAAGCAGCCCCGGTGATAGTCTCGATGAATCAGATTAAAAAAGGACATAAGCGTCTGATCATTGCCAACAGTGGCATAGCCAATGCTGCAACAGGGCAGAATGGCATAAATGATGTTACAGAGATTATAAATGCCTATGCAAAGGGATTTAATGTAAAACCAGATGAGATCCTTGTTGCTTCCACAGGCGTTATAGGAAGAAGGTTGCCCACTGATAAAATAATTACCCAGATAGCTACACTAAAAAATGAGCTGTCAAGACAGGGATTTATGGATGCAGTAAGGGCTATAATGACGACAGACACTGTGCCTAAATATGGTTCAAGGAGATTAAAGATAAGCGGTAAAGAAGTGATACTCACAGGTTTTGTGAAGGGATCTGGAATGATACAACCTCATATGGCTACAATGCTGGCATTCTTTACTTCGGATGCAAACATCTCTGCATCTGCCCTTAAAAAGGCTTTATCCAGTACCACGGATGAGACATTCAACAGAATAACCATTGATGGTGAAATGAGTACAAACGATACTGTTTTTATCCTTGCAAATGGATTGGCACAGAATGACCCCATAACAGATGACGGGAAGAATTATCAGCTTTTTAAACAGGCATTACTGGATCTGTCAAAAGAGCTGATAGAGAAGATGGTGAAGGATGGGGAAGGAGCAAGTAAGGTAATAGATATAAGCGTAAAAGGGGCTAAAACAGAACAGGATGCCAGAGTGGTTGCTTATAAACTTGCAAACTCACCACTTATAAAGACGGCATTCTTCGGTGAGGATCCTAATTGGGGAAGGATCGTCGCAACAGTTGGTGCATCATGCGCTTACGCTGATGAGTCTACATTAAAGATATGGATCGGTAAACAAATTGTATTTAACTCTGGCAAGGGGATAGATGAGGATGCGCTTATGAAGGTAAGAAATTCTATGAAAAATAGGACCATACAGTTAACTGTTGACCTTGGTGCTGGAAATGCTGAATTTCATGTTATGACATGCGATCTGACCTATGATTATGTGCGCATAAATTCAACTTATACGAGTTAATATGTTTCACAATAACTGTCATAGGTTGATAGTTATTATACTTTTTGTTTTGACAATCCAGTTTCTAAGTGGAATACACACCATAGCGAGTGCAGCTATTTACAGTTATGTTGATAGTAACAACGTGATACATTTCACAAATGTTCCAACAAATAATCGATACAGGCTTTTATTCAGAACATACGGTTCTTATAACCATGAACAAATGTCTCCATCAGAACTTCAAACGAATGTGTACAGGATCGCTAAAAAATATGGGGTAGATCCTGTTCTCATTATGGCTATGATAAAGGTAGAGAGTAATTTTATGCCTTATGCAGTATCGCCAGCTGGTGCTATGGGATTGATGCAGATTTTGCCCTCAACTGCAAGACTTATGAATGTAGGTGATGTTTATGCTCCAGAGGAGAATATAGAAGCAGGTGTAAGATATTTCAAATATCTTTATACCCTTTTTAAGGGAGATTATATAAAGGCTATAGCAGCTTACAATGCAGGTGAACAGGCAGTTATTAAATATAATGGAATACCCCCGTATCCAGAAACCCAATGGTATGTAACAAAGGTTCTGAAGGTTTTCTGGAAAATGAAAGGGTATACTGAGAGGTAAAAATGGCAAAAATAAAACAGCTATCTCATAATAGTCTACAGGAAAAGGCGATTGAAAGGGCAAAGAAATATATCGCAGATGAAAACTATGTAGATGCTAAAGACGAGATTGAAAAGGTATTAGATGCCAATCCAACAGATGATAGAGCTCTTAACCTTCTTGCCATAGTGATGCTTAAGCTTGAACAGTTTGGCAGAGCAGTTAAAATATATGAAGATCTTATAATACGTTATCCTAAAACCTTGCCTTTACATACAAATCTTGGGGTTGCATATCTTAAAAATAACCAGTACGAGAAGGCGATCAAGGAATTTTCCTTTGTACTTGATAAAGAACCTAACAATAAAACAGTATTAAAACTTTATGGTAAAGCTTTGCTGGGCTTAAATAGAATCGACGAGGCTGCTGAACTATTCAGAAAAGCAGGAATGGATGAGTATGCTAAAAACATAAAAAAAAGGCGAGAAACAGATGAAACTGTGGAACCTGAACTATCTACAGAGGATATTACTGAAGATACAATGGAAAAATCTGTTGATAATAAAGTTGATATTGAACATCAGCAGATTCCATCTGAGCAACAGGCAACCGGGGATGAAACCAATGTTCCAGAAGAAGTTCAACCTACAGATGAAAAGATAGAAGAGGTAAAGGAAACAGGGGTGGTAGAAGAGGAGGCAAAGCAACCATTCACTACACAGCCTGAGGAAGAAGAGATTATAGAAACAGAGCGAGGACCTTCTGCTATAGAAGAACAGGAGATAATGGAGGAATACTCTGGCATTGAAGATCAGGAACAATCACCATCGTCCGCAGAGACTGTGGAGCAAAAAGATGAGGGTAAGCAAACCACTGAAAAGGAGGGGGCAGAAGAAGTAAAAGAGGAACAAACTGTGCAGGAAGAGGTAGAAACCCGGGAAGATACAACTGCTGTGGAGCCTCACAGGGATGAACAATCTGTGGTAAAAAGCCAGGAAACACCATCAGAACAGGAAAAACCAGAGGAGCAGGAAATGCAGGAAGAACAGGAAACTCAGGCAGAACAGACAAAAGAAGGATTATCATTGATCGCAGAGGAAACATCATTATCAAAATATAATGCTCCAGTTAACTTTATAAATAATTCCCTGCTTACATTTAATCTAAATGGTAACATCATCTATGTTAGGGATAAAGGGATTGTTGCACTGGGTGAAGGACTGACATTAGAACAGGCGTATAAACGCTACAGAGGAAAGGATACGAAGTCACTTTTTGCAGAAAAAAAGGATGATCCAATTGTCCTTGTGTATGGTAAAGGAATATTATTGTTGGAAACAGAATATAATATTATACATGAAATCACTCTCAGAAATGAGTCCATATTTTTAGAAGATGAAAGGCTTTTAGCCTTTTATGGTGATCTTGAATGGGAGAATGGCAGAATAGAGATCAAGGCAGATAAGAGTATAAATGTAACCCAGATGAAGGGAACAGCCAGCGTATTTGTTGGATTAAACCGCACTCTGCAGAGTATTGAGGTTGGTACTGAGCATTATCTATCAGTACGTCTGAATGCATTGGTGGGATGGTATGGAAAACTAATTCCCAGGCAAACATCCATAAAGCATTACAACAACTACGATTATATATCCTTTTATGGAGAGGGTGTGGTATTCATTGATGCGTGATAATTTATTAAACAATATAAAAACTTTACCCAATTTACTGAGCTTATCAAGGGCACTTATCATACCATTTATTATTGTACTGTTTGAGATAATAAGATACACTGATCCAGCTGACATAAACAGACTCAAACTTGTAAGTTTTTTATGTGCGGTTTTGTTTGGTATAGGAGGACTCACTGATTTTCTGGATGGTTATTTTGCAAGAAGGTATAAAGAGATAACAAACCTTGGTAAATTACTGGATCCAATCACTGATAAATTGCTCATAGCTACAACCATGATAATGCTTATCTCTATAAACAGGCTCCATGCGTGGATCGTGGTTCTGATAGTGGGTAGAGAACTTGCAGTAACAGGGTTAAGGGCTGTGTCAGCCAGTTATGGGGTTGTTATTCCGGCTTCTATTGAGGGAAAGTATAAGACAACATTTCAAATATCTGCGATCATAGGATTACTTATACATTATACTTATTTCAACATAAACTTTGATAGAGTGGGAATGTTGTTTATGTGGATTGCACTGGTTGTCACCATGGTTTCTGGTGTTAATTATTTCTGGAATTTTGCAAAAACTTTAAAAACGGAGGTGTAATATGGCAGTAGCAAGAGTAACACAGGTTGTGGCGTCATCCACCAAAGGATGGCAGGAGGCATTTAATGAGGGATTGAAGAGAGCAAACAAAACACTGAGAAACCTTACAGGAGCTGAAATCATATCTCAAAAAGCCAAGATACAGGACGGTAAGGTTTCAGAATATCGTGTAACAATGAATATCACCTTTATTCTTGAGGATTAGGTCAATCTATCATTATCGTACACATGGCAGAGCATAAGCTCTGCCATGTTTTGTCAGACTTATTGATAATTGTATTAAGATTAGAGGCGCATTCGACTTCTTAACCCGAAAAATGCAATAGGAAAGTTTGCTCATTCGTTCAACCCTGCGATCCACCTAAGATACAAAGACTTTTT
>JBMFUY010000058.1:0-11892 GCA_049966275.1 bacterium | reverse complement strand
TAAAGGAAAGTAAAAGGGCATAAAATGAGGAAGGAATAATAAGAAAACAAAAACGTTTTACATACAGCCTTGAGAGGCTTGACTTTTAACATAGGAGGGGGGGGGTACAGGTGGATCGTGCGACCCATGCTCTGCATGGGTACCCCGAACGAATGAGCAAACTTCCCTTCTGCATTTTTCGGGTATAGCTTCTCTGTATTATACTGTGTTCTCTGTGTAACCTTAGCCGGCAGAACGCAATACTTTTCATTTAGATTTTACACAACTCGCTGCTAACTATTGCCAATTTTTTATTTTTTTCTTATCCCTTACAAAAAGGTAGGTAAATGTCATGGCGATTATTACTATATCACGAGGAACATTCAGTGGCGGTGAAAAGCTTGCTGAATGTTTAAGTAAAAAGTTAGGATATAAATCTATCAGCAGAGAGGTTATAGTTAAGGCTGCGTCCAAATATGGTGTGTCTGAAGAAAAATTGGTAAAGGCGATAGAACAAAAACCCACTTTAAAAGAGCGGCTCGCAATAGATATCGACAGGTTCCATTATCTATCCTTTATACAGGCTGCTCTGTGTGAAGAGGCTAAAAACGACAATATAATCTACCATGGACACGGTGGCCATTTATTATTGAAGAATGTATCGCACGTTCTCAAGGTAAAGGTTATAGCTGATATGGAACAGCGCATAAGATTTGCCATGGAACGTAATAATTTCACAAGAGAAGAGGCAATAGTGTATATTAACAAGGTTGATGAGCAAAGAGAAAAATGGACCAGATTTCTGTATGACGTGGATTGGAATGACCCATCTCTGTACGATATAGTAATCAACCTAAAAAAGATAACAATTTCTTCAGCGTGTGAAATAATCGCAGCCATGGTTAAATTCCCGGAGTTTCAAACAACTGATGCTTCGAAACAGGCAATGGAAAACATTGTGCTGGCAAGCAGGGTGAAGGCAGCCCTTGCATCCAATACAGCCACACAAAACTGTAATGTAGATGTTGTGGCAGATAAAGGAATTGTAACCATAAGCGGTAAGGTTGAAAGTATGGATGATGTGGAGAATATTGAAGAGCTTGTTAAACATATAGAGGGTGTAAAAGGTGTAAGTTGCAAGTGCCACCCACACTATCTGAAGGACGTGGTGCTTTAGTAAATACACTGTGAACCAGATTCTGCATTTAGAAGTAATTTAACCGTTTTTGTTGATTCGATCAGGTTAGAGTTTTATGAGTATGGCTTTATTAGCCCGAAAAATGCAATGGGGAAGTTTGTTCATTCGTTCGGGGGTACCCAGTCGTGTGATCCAACAGATAGCTATAAGTTCCCTTGTAGAAAAGAGGCTTTAGTCCTATGTATTTTACCCCATCACTCATTATACAAACTCTTCTATTTCGCAAACGCATTTTCCGGGTTAAGCAACAACCGGTAATGTGGCTATAAAACTTGAGCCAATGCCAAATTCGCTCACCACCTCTAATTGCCCTGAATGAGCCTGAATAAGCCTTTTTGCTGTCAGTACCTCTATATATAACTTTTCTTCATCCTTCATGTGAGAGAATGTCTGTTTGTCGGTTACGGTTTCAAAAATGGACTCTGCTATACCCATACCGGTATTGGCTATCATTAGTGTCAAAACATGTTTATTATCTACAGTATTGTTCTTTGCCTCAATGTACACTACATCCTTTTCATGACCTTCTTTTATTGAGAGGCTGAGCAGGTTTATTAAGCCCTTTGTAAACTTCTCCCTATCAAGTTTTACAAAAGGGGTGTCTACCTTATAATTTGTACAAAGCACAACACCATATTTTTGGGCAAATGGTTCAATACTTTTAACACATGATTTTATAACCCTTAAAGCATCCGCATCCTCAAGTTCTAAATTCAACACGCCAGATGTTAATTGGTTGATCTCTAACAATGTTTCAAGGGCGTTCATGAGCATTTTTGTGGCATCCTCTGCCTGTTCCAAATGATGAGGTTCTGCCCGGAACGCATGCTTGTTGTTAAATAGATCATACAGTGTGTATATGGGATCCTTCAACTCATTGATCATCATGGATGTAAGCTCTGATCGCTGTATCATCAGGTGTTCTTCTACAGTAGTATCAAGCATATTCAGGATCAAACCTGTGTATCGCTCCTCTACCATGATAGGCGAGAGCCCAAGTTTTATAAATCTTCCTTTTTCTTCCACATGCATCCTGCCTGGTTTATTGGTTTGCTTTACCTTTTCTATGGATCGGGATATTTCCTTCCAGTTTTCCTGTGAAAAGACATTTGATACAGGTAACCCTATCAGCTCTTCAATATTCCTGGAAAATAAATGCTGTGCAGATGGATTTGCATACACTATCTTATAGTTGGCATCAGCGATTAAAATACCGCTGTCCACAAACTCAAGGAGCGTTCTCATCCCTTTAAATAATTCTGTACCTGTCATTAGAATCCTATTACACCAAGTTTTTTTAATTTATAAAATCTCTTCATTGTTTCAAAACGATCTATAGAGCTGATCATCTGTAAAATCTCATCAATTGTAGAGTAGCCATCTATCATAGAAATAATGTACCCATCTGTTTTGTCGAGATTATACCTTACAAGCTCCTGTTCGTTTACACTTAACCGTGGGATTCCTTTAAGATCCTGCAACTCATTATAGTAAAGTTTTATCAATTGAGCCTTTACAATAGCTAAATATCCTATAACCTGTTTTTTAAACGGATATTGTTTTTCAGAAAGCTTCTCAAGAAATTCATAGGCGAGTTCATACCTTCTGGATTTTAAAAGCCCCCTCAAGTAATTAAGGTTAACAAATTCAGTGCTGTGTGTGTCAAGCTCATTATTTTTGATAGACTGGGCTAATGGTGTTTTAGGTTCTACTGCAAAGCCTGCAGACTCTATGTAATCAATAGCCTGTGTGTTGTTCGGATCAAGTTCAAGAACTTTTTTCCAGATAGCAACAGCCTGCTCTATCTTACCATACCCATAAAGTGCCAGACCATCCTGTAATAATTTTTCTATCTCTTCCTGGTTCATTGTTTTTTCAATTCCAATTCAAGCGTCATCATTCTCTTTCTCATCATTACCAACTCTTCAGCACTCAAGCCATTTGACGCCTCAAGTGTCACTGTCTGTTCTGTTCCAAGATCAACATCCCTTGCTGTCACCTTAAGAAGTCCCTCACTGTTCATATCAAAGCTAACCTCTATATTGGGTTCACCCTTCTTTGCAAGCCTTATACCACTTAAAACAAATTCACCTAAAAGCTCATTATCCTCTGCCATTTCTTCATTCCCCTGATAAACTGCTATTCTAACAGCATCCTGATTGTCATACGTTGTTGTGAACCTTCGTGTTTTTGTAACTGGTATCGCTGTGTTTTTAGGTATGATCTCAGTAAATTTCCCCCCTCTGGTTTGTATACCAAGAGACAGGGCAGTTATATCAACAAGTATATTTGAAGGCAGAGGAGAAACAATATTGTAGGCATGTATGGCTGCTCCCTCTGCTACAACCTCGTCCGGATTAATACTCCTGTTGGGCTGTTTTCCAAAAAACTCTGCAACCTTTTTAAGGACAAGCGGTGTCCTTGTCTGTCCTCCAACAAGTATAACCTCATCTATTTCATTCTTGCTCAGTTTAGCATTCTTCAATGCATCGCTACATATCTGTAATGTCTGTTCAACGAGATCGTATATGAGCTCTTCAAGTTTACTTCTTGTTATTATAGTATTATAATGGATGGCACCGTGTGATGTTTCTGTAAGAAATGGTAAAGAGAGAGTTGCTTCTGGCTGGAATGATAGTTCTATCTTTATCCCCTCTACAGCGTCTTTCAACCTTTGCATAGCCATTGTATCTTTTCTTAAATCTATTTTATGGTTCTTTTCAAAATCACTGAGAACATAATTTAACAGTCTATTATCAATATCCTCTCCCCCTAAATATGTATTACCAGCAGTGGCTAATACCTCATATACACCTTCGCCAAATTCAAGTATTGAGACATCAAAAGTACCACCACCAAAGTCATAAACAACTATAAGCTCCTTACTCTTCCTTCTCCTCTGACTATAAGCTAATGCAGAGGCTGTAGGCTCATTTATGATCCTCAACACCTTCAAGCCAGCTATCTCAGCTGCATTAACAGTAGCCTGTCTCTGATTTTCGTTAAAATAAGCAGGCACTGTAATACAAACCCCTTCTATTTCATCTTTAAGAAAAGCCTGAGCCACGTTCTTTGCTTCAAGCAGGATAAAAGCACTGATCTCTGGTATACTGAATGTTTTACCTCCACACACCACCCTTGCATCATCATGTGGACCTTTAACTATTTCGTATGACACCTTTTCTTTTGTGAGTTGTACCTCTTTAGAATCATACCTTCTCCCTATAAGACGTTTGGCTGCAAAGATTGTATTCTTCGGATTGGTTATTGATTGTCTCTTAGCCCTTACACCAACCAATTCCTTATCATCACCTGTTATGGCAAAATAACTTGGTATAAGTCTGTTACCTGTTGAAGATGGGATAACAATTGGTTTTCCATCCATCATGGTAGCAACACATGTGTTGGTTGTTCCCAAATCAATACCAATAGTTTTACCCATACTATTTTATCAAGCTTTTAATTTGTTTTATCTCTGCCTTAATCTCATCTGTTTTAACTCCAAGTGAAAAGGCTTGTTCAAACTCCACAATAGAGCTTTTATAAAGCCCTGCCTTCTTATATATCTTTGCAAGTAGTAAATGATAATCCGGATTCTTAGGATCAAGTGCTATTGCCTGCTGGCAATAAGTTTTTGCATCTTTAAGAGAATGATTAAAGTCATACATCACAGTAGCAATCCTGTAATACAAAAATTTTTTATCATCTGTAAGATCCACAGCAGACTTTAGATAATTAAGCGCGTCCTCTGGCTTGTTTAATTCAATACTTATATCAGCCTTTTTGATAAGTTCTTCGTATCTTTCAACCTTCATAAGCGATTCTGCTTCTTTCATCTTCTTTATATATTCCTTCTCGTAAGGGTTGTAGGAGTTGGCTAACTTAAAATTAAGATATGCAGTTGAATAATCATTTTTCATAAATGCTTCTATACCAATCCTGTAATACTCTGAAGCCTTTCTTACCCTTTGTTTTATAGAGTTTTTCAGTATATCCCTTGTCGATGCCTTTTGAGTTGATTGCTCTGGCTTAACTATAGGTGTATATGGTTTCACAGGTTTCTGCAAATCCTGATGTTGTTGTGGTTGTGCAGATGGAACCTTAGCCTTTAAGGTTTCATAAGCCTGCTGAATCTTTTTGTAAATCTCTACCAAAATCTGTTTATCTTCAACAGGAATGGTTCTTGCATAATAACTATCAGGGTGAAACATCTTTGTTTTCTCAATGTATGCATCCTTGATCTGCTCAGGTGTAGCATGCTCAGACACTCCAAGTATCATGTATGGATCTGCGTTTTCATAAATATCATACAGCTCTTTCAAAGAGCGTTCTGTTTGTTTTTGCTCATCGGTTGTATTGGTATATAGTGGGTGTTGAAATATAACCAGTTTTTGATCGACAAGCTTATTCAGGATTTTATTTACCGAGCTTAATCCTATGCCTGTTACCCTTGCGATCTCTCTTACTGTTGTTTTTCCATCAACAAACGAGAGTATAAACGTTTCCTGTTCTGTTAACCCTGCAACATTATGAATGGATTTGATAAGTTTTGGTACGGGTTCCATATTTATAGCTCTAATACTTTCAATAAAATTGTCAAGTCTCTGTCCCATCCTGTTTACAATATTTTACGAATTTAAACTATAAAATAGTATAGCATTAATATACTTACAGATCACTTACAGATATGTAATATTTGCTTGCAATTGCAAAAAAAATTTATATATTATAGTGTTTGAACATGCTGAAGCGGGGCGTAGCTCAGCCTGGTTTAGAGCGCTTGCCTTGGGAGCAAGAGGTCGGCCGTTCAAATCGGCTCGCCCCGATGTTTAAATTGATTTGCTTTTAAAAATGTGCTTTATTTCACTGGTATGTGCCTGTAGCTCAGCTGGATAGAGCAACAGCCTTCTAAGCTGTGGGTCGCGCGTTCAAATCGCGCCAGGCACACCATTTATAATTGATAACGCAATAGAAAAATCACTCTAACAAAAGGCTATCACTGATAGGCTATTTCAGTTCACTGATTACACTATCCAATAGCTTTTCTGTTATTAGAATGTTGTGTAAGCCATTTGCCTTTTCTAAAAATGAGAGCTTTGCATTTGCATCATCATAAAGGTCTTTCGCGTGTTTATACTTATCAGAATTCTTATCCATGCCTTCAAGTTTAATAGCAGCATTCTTAAGCAACAATTCAGCCTGTTCATATTTCTTTGTGTATAAATTGTTCCATTTGTCCAATATATTTCCATACATGGGTACATGACAATCAATGCACCTACCCCTAACAGTCGTGTATACCTTCCCATGTTCTACATGGTCATGGCAGTCTGAGCAACCCACACTTCCTGCCATCACATTAGGTGTATGAGTAATATCTGAAAATGGCACATTGCCATTGTATAAAGCAGCAGAACTACTATGGCATAATGTACAATTAGAAGTTGACCTGTTTTTATGATGGCAATCTGCACATGTATCTATCTTTATATTCAGTGCCATTGAATGATCTGTAGGATGGCATGCAGCACAGGTTAGCCCGAGGTTTGTATGAAAATCATGCGGAAAATTCACTCCCAGTGTTCCAAACTTAATGGTCCCTGGCATTCCAAGGGTATTGTGACACAAAACAGCACATGACGCCCCTACACTTTGAAGTGATACTGGCCTATTATTCGCAACGCTTCCATAATTTACTATTTTTGATGCTCTATCTAACATATCAAGAGAATTCATTAGTATCTGTTGGGTGTATCTTATATTGTGTGAAGGCTTTGCCAGAGCAACAAATCTTTCGTTAAACTTTGCATCCATTAAAAGTCTTTTTGCGTGTAGTTTTTTATAATGGCTAACCCCTGCACGCTGTATCAGTGTGGCTGTTTTATTAATGGTAGTATCTACATAACTTAGCATACTATCACCTATGGCAATCCAGTGATACATGAGTTTATCGTAAGGCTTGCCATGACACTCAACACATGCTTGGGCTGTTTCTTTCAAACTCCTGGTTTTAGTATGTACAGGATTGCCTGCAGATATAGTCATACTACCGGGATGACAACCCTCACAACTAACCTGTGTTAGGAACATAGAATCCGGCATATTGGTAGTTTCTGTTGCCCCTATACCCATGTACATCTCTCTTTGATAATTATGCCTGTCTGAGTGGCAATCAGTGCAATTACTCTGTAATGCCTGTATCATATGAATCTCACCGTGGTGCATTGGGGTGTGACATTTATCACACGTTAGATGTTCCTTTGTCACATGTGTGTTGTGAACAAATACCGGGTTGCTGTATTTATACGATCTATCCTCATGACACTTATGACACCTATCGCGAGGTACATTACCTTTACCCTGAATAACATCAAGATGACATTGGTTACATTGCATACCTTTCGTAAGGTATGATCTGTGATTAAATTCCATACCATTAAGATTCACAGTTCTTGTAGGGCTACCATGACAGGAAGGACATCCTGTTATTGCCTCGCCCCTTGGAGCGCCTATAAAATGACAGGATATACATGCATCCTCATCCACTGTTTTAAGTTCAGAGCCATGGGTAACTGAAGGATGGCAGGTTTCACAGGTCAAGAGCATCTCTCTTACACTTTTCCCAACATGTTTTGAATGATCAAAGTATACCCTGTTTTTGTAAAAAACGGGTTTGCTTAATTCTGAGAGTGGATGGCATTTCAAACATGTTTTATCATTTACCACTGCTATTGGTTGAGGGTTGTATAAGCCTGTAAGGGTTTCAAAAGTTACCTTTGTAAAGAAATTAAATCCTAATTTATGACAGGTTGTACACCTTACATCCTTATGTACAGAACCTTCCCACTGATTTATATACGGTTCCATCAGATGACAGGTTTTACACGTTTCGGTAGAACCGGATCTTAGAAGAAATACTGTGTTGGGGATCAACCAAACAATAATAACAATACCAACAGCTGTGCTTAAAAACTTATGCCTTTTCAGGAAGGATAAAAACTGATTAGCCATTCTTTTCCTCTTTTTGTTTAATGAGTCTTTCATACTCAAGTGGGTGTTCCTCTATCATCTGCTCTCTGGTTAATCTGCCATGCCACCAGACAAGTGACCCTGGAAATCTGCTTGGATTAAAATGAACATTATAAAAATGCCATATAACTATTGTTAAGGTTGCAAGTAAAGCCTCATCGCTGTGAGCCTCCCTTGCAATATCGTATACATACTTTGGAAAGTAGCTCAAAGCTAAATTGTGAAACCACATGATAAGGCCAGAACCCACCATTACTATACCACCCCAGTACACAGCCCAGTAATCAAATTTTTCAATATAACTAAACCTATCAAACTTTGGCTTCTCCTTCGCAAAACCAAAAAAGTATTTAACCATCTGGAATACATCCTTTACATCTTTTAACCTTGGCAGGAGTTGTACAAAATCCTTTCTACCATCTTTATTAAAGATGGTATACAGTGTGTGAAACACATAAAATCCTATGAGCAATACAGCACCTATTCTATGGAGTATACCCTGCGTGGATATCCCGCCCATCAATGACATCATGAATTTTGAAACAGGCGAATTGGGGAATTTTATCGGAAGACCGGTAATGATAAGTATTATCACACTTGTGAATAACATCATGTGCTGTATTCTAAAATAGATATTGAATCTTTGAAAACTGTTTTCCAGCCACTCTTTTTTCTTTTCCTGTTTTATTTTCAACCTGTGTTGCTTTTTTATAACCCTTGTAATACCTTTGAGTCTGGTATTCAGAAACGTATCAAGGTCTTTTGCTGCTTCATTTCGTATAAGTTGCTTCGTTTTCTCTACAAGCTCTTTATCATTTTCTATAGAAAGTGAGGCTATTATCTGCTTTTCTAATTCCTCTATAAACTTTTCTTTTGCTGCTTGATATCTATCGTTCATCTTTACTCTCCACGTTTATTTCTATTACCTATCTCTCCTGCTTTGTACCTGCGGAACAGGTCTAATAAAATATGAATAAATAAAAGGGTAAGTGTAGACACAGTCAGTATCTCAAAAAACATACCAATGTAGTATAGAATGCCAGTTGATTTACTTTTATAGTTAACGTGTATTTTCCCCTTCGTAAAATTAACATTAGCATTTGGATGACATTTACCGCATGTCTTTGCCAGATTAGCCTTGTTGATGGAAGAGCGCGGATCACTCTGTGGTAATATTAAATGTGCCCTATGGCAGCTTGCACAATTAGCCACTCTGACAGACCCAAACTCGTCAGCAACTCCATGATAGCTTTCTTTATACGTACTGATCCTTCCTCCTGGAATATTATACTTTTTAATAAGTTCCTTATTCTCATGACATTTTGAACATACATTGATCACATTGAGTGGATATATGCTGGAACCTGGATTGTTGGGTGGCAAAATAAGATGTTTACCATGGCATGTGGTGCACGTTGGAGCTGATTCTATATGCCTGTCTAAAAGGGCAGTGCCATGTATACTCTGTATATAGTTATCATACTGTGGCTTATGGCATTTTCCACACGTGTATGCTACATTCTGATGGTTTACTGTTGACAGCGGTGAATTAACCTTCTGGACATTATGCCCTCCATGACAATCCTGGCAAACCGGGGCTTTTGGATTCCCCTCATTTACTAATTTGCCATGAACAGATTGGAAAAACTCATTTGCTGGCTTTGCACCATTTGGATTATCTTTATAATGGCATCTGTAACAGTTTACTTTTCCGGGTGTATGTAAATGTGGAATTTCCATAACATCTGCATGACAATCTGTGCAATGGAGTTTTGAATGCACAGAATGCTCAAGTTCTGCTTTATTCACATATAACTCAAGCACTTTACCATCCGGTAATATCTTTTTAAAACCAGGTCTACCATGACATAAAAGGCACTTCTGGTACAATGGAGTCTGGCTCAGAGCATTTACAGGTAAGGTCACTGTTAATAAAATCACTGATATTAACTTAATGAATAGATGTTGGTTGACAATAAAATTATTTTTCTTCATGTTTTTTATCCGACATCAGTCTATCGTACTCAAGTTTATGTTCGTGCTTTAACCTTTCAATGGAGATCTTACCATCCAGCCATGTCTTACTCATAGGGAACACCTCTGGATTAAGGTGCACATTGTAAAGATGAAACAGAAACAGCACAATAAATATTAAAACTCCATCCCAGCCGTGAATAAGCATGGTAACATCAATCACCCATTTCGGTAAAATTGCCATAGATTGGTTTACAAACCATAAGATCATACCTGTTATAACCATAACAATGGTTCCAAGAACAACACCCCAGTATTGGAATTTTTGCAGGTAATCATACTTATCAAACGCGGGTAATTCATTTGAAAATCCTAAATTGTATGCAAGTTTCTTAAAAAAATCTGAGAAGTCTTTCATCTTAGGGGTTATTGCCATCAACTCTTTATGTCCCTGATCTGTAAAAGTAACCCACAAAATATGGTATATTGACAGAAGTATGAGAATAATGGCAAATATTCTGTGTATCATACCTCTAACCCATATGCCACCTTCTAATTTTATAAGCCATTTAGAAAAAGCATTGTTGTGAAACTTAAGTACCAAACCTGTTAATGAAAGCATAATCATAGAGATCAACAAGATAATGTGCTGGACCCTCTGGTTTTTTGAAAGTCTCTCTATTGAGTTGTTCATAATTGCTTACTCCTGTTCTTCCTCTTTCTGTATGTGTTAATAAGATCAAAAAATACATAGATTACAAAGATCGTGATCAATGTACCTATAAACCACGTATAAAAAACCCGCACAATATAAGGTCCCTTTTCTCCGTGTTTACTCACAACGATATGCACCGGGCTTTTTACAAAATTCTCTGTTGCGTTTGGATGACATTTACCACATGTCTTTGGAAGGTTCGCTTTGTTGATGGAAGAACGCGGATCACTTGATGGTAGTATCTCATGAACACCATGACAGCTTGCACAGTTTGCAGCCCTCAGATCCCCAAATTTAAGTGCAATACCATGAAAACTGTTTTCGTATGTTGTTAATCTATTCAGTGGTAAATTATACTCCTGCGCTAACTTCACTGAGTCATGGCAGCTCGCACATGTTTTGGGGATATTCTCAGGATATACCTTTGCTTTCGGATTTGAAGGCTTTAAAATGTTATGCGATCCATGACAATCAGTGCACACCGGTGCTGCATTTATCCCTCTTTTTACCGCATTCCAGTGTATACTCTCAGAGTACTTTTTATAAACGTCATTATGACATTTTGCACACATAAGAGGAACATCAATCTTTGTAATCTTTACACCGGCTGGATGCGGGTAAAAAGTAATATTACTGTGGCACTGTGTACATGTTAGATCTCTGTGAACAGACGTTGATATAACCTCCGGGGATATGTACATACCTCTGGTTTTTACATCTTTAAACTGGGAATAAAAATTCCTGTTCTCATGACACTTTACACAGTCTTCATTGGTCATTCCATATACATTTGACCACACTGTCAAAACTGTCAAAGTAAAACTCAATATAAATATCCTTGTGATTTGCTTCATACTTTCCTCTTGTGATTTGCTTCATACTTTCCTCTTTAAACATCCTTATCATATCTATTAAAAAGATGGTTCTTCTCCCAAAAGTGATCATAGCATTTAGGGGATAAAAAGGAAAGAAAAGCATCGGTAACTGTGATAAAGCT
>JBMFUY010000057.1:0-11924 GCA_049966275.1 bacterium | reverse complement strand
GGAGGGGGGGTAGGGGGTACAGGTGGATCGTGCGACCCATGCTCTGCATGGGTACCCCGAACGAATGAGCAAACTTCCCTATTGCATTTTTGGGGTTTATCTTATTCTTATCAGTGCTTCACCCGGATTAACCGCATCACCTTCGCTCACGTATATTTCATAAACTATTCCATCAATTGGGGTATGAATTTCATTTTCCATCTTCATGGCTTCTATTACCATCACAGGTTCTCCTGCTACCACTTTATCACCCTTCTTTACCTTAATAGAAGACACCTTACCAGGTATGGTAGTGGTTACATCACCGATCTCAGTGGCTTTGGGTCTTTCTGTCTTAATAGCTGCCTTTGGAATCAATTCTCCTTCCTGGGATGCTACAACCTCCACAAGCGGTTCAACCATTACCTCTTCCAGTCTTCCATCCACATAAACAAAAAACATCCTCGGGTTTTCTGTCCTCTGCCCTGAACCAGCTATCTTGATATGATACATTTCTCCATGAACTTTTACATTGAATTCGCTTGGGGCAAGCCTTGCAATATGTTTCTTTTCTTTCTTTGGTGCCTCGAATTTAGGCATTAAGATCTTCAGCTCACCCTTTTCCCTAAGTTCAAAAAATTCACTTGCAACCTGAGGAAACAGGGCATAAGAAAGAACATCTTCTTCGGATTTTGCCTTATTACCTAATTCTGCTCTGATCTTTGATAGTTCTGATTCAAGGTAGTCTGCTGGTCTACGGTCTATAACCCTTTCGTTTCCTATAGCAAGCTTTCTCAGATTCTCATTTATCTTTCCAGGTGGTTTACCATAAAGTCCTTTCAGATAATTTTTGATCTCGTTTGTTATAACCTTATACCTTTCACCGCTGATCACATTAAGGGTTGCCTGTGAACCAACTATCTGACTCGTGGGTGTTACGAGTGGAGGATAACCAAGGTCTTCCCTGACCACAGGAACCTCATTGAGTACATCGTTTATCTTATCAAGCGCGTTTTGTTCCTTGAGCTGAGACGCCAGATTAGAAAGCATACCTCCTGGTATCTGCCAGAGCAGTATCTTTGTATTAATGCCTGTATATTCACTTTCAAACTCTGCATACTTCTTTTTAACCTCTCTAAAATAATCCGCGATATCGGACAACAGCTCAAGTGATAAGCCTGTATCATAATCCGTGTCTTTCAGTGCTGCAACAATAGATTCAGTAGGCGCCTGGGATGTTCCTGAGGCAAAGGGAGATATTGCTGTATCAACAATATCAACACCAGCCTCAATTGCTTTAAGAATAGACATACTTGCGAATCCTGCTGTGTCATGGGTATGGAAGTGAAGCGGAACCTTTATAACCTCTTTTAGCCTTCCAACGAGTTCGTAAGCCTCATAGGGCTTTATCAAACCAGCCATATCCTTTATACAGATGCTATCAACTCCCAGATCCTCCAGTGCCTTTGCAAAATCTATAAAATACTCAATTGTGTGAACAGGGCTTGTTGTATAACTCAAAGCACCTTCAACAAACTTTCCAAATTGTTTCACTGCTTTTATTGATGATCTAAGATTTCTTATATCATTGAGGGCATCAAAGATCCTGAAAATATCAATTCCATTTTCTGCTGATTTCTCTATAAATTTCCATACGACATCATCAGGGTAGTGTCTGTAACCCACAAGGTTCTGACCGCGCAAGAGCATCTGAAGTTTTGTATTTGGCAATGCCTTTCTTAACTCCCTCAGTCTTTCCCATGGATCCTCCCTGAGAAAACGCATGGCAGAATCAAACGTAGCGCCTCCCCATACCTCCATGGACCAGAAGCCAACCTTATCCATCTTATCGCAAATTGGAAGCATATCCTCTGTTTTTAGTCTTGTAGCTATATGTGATTGGTGTGCATCTCTTAAAGTGGTATCTGTTATGTATATTTTCTTTATCATATGTTTCTCTACTTTCTATTTATGAATTATTTCATTAAACTATAAACCTTCATACATTGCAATTGCTGATGATATCGCTATAACCATATCTGCAGGATCAACAGTGTGTGTATACTCCAACAACTCAGGATGTTCGTTTATAAATTCGGTATCAAAATATCCTTTTTTGAAGTCCTCACTATTAACGATAGCCTTTAAATATGGGATGTTTGTTTTGATCCCCCTTATTACAAACTCGTCCAGAGCTCTTTTCATTCTATTTACTGTCTCTTCCCAATTTGCTCCCATTACTGTTAGTTTTAGCAAGAGTGGATCGTAGTAGTCAGGCACAACATAATCTTTGTATACAGCCCCGTCTATTCTTACACCAATACCTCCTGGAGAATAATAGGCTGTAATCCTACCTCCATTGGGTAAAAAACCACTTTGGGGATCTTCTGCTATTATTCTGCATTCTATTGCATTTCCTTTAATTTTAACGTCTCTCTGTTTAATGCCAAGTTCCAGACCTGCAGCGATCTCTATCTGTTTTTTTACAATATCAATGCCTGTTACTGATTCTGTAACCGGATGTTCTACCTGTAATCTTGTGTTCATCTCCATGAAATAATATTTCATGTTGCTATCAACAAGGAATTCAATTGTACCTGCATTGGTGTAATTCACCAATTTGGCTATCTTTACTGCTATGGCTCCAATCTCTTTCCTTTTTTTATCGCTCAGTATCAATGAAGGCGCTATCTCAATGATCTTTTGATGTCGTCTCTGGATCGAGCAATCACGTTCACCAAGGTGAACTACATTTCCATGATGATCCGCCAGTATCTGGATCTCTATATGATGTGCCTTTGGAATGTATTTCTCAATAAAGATTTCAGGGTTGTCAAAGAACTTTTCAGCTTCTGATCTTGCAAGAGAGAAGTGCTTTTTCAGTTCACTGTCATTATTAGCTATTCTCAAACCCCTTCCTCCACCTCCACCTGAAGCCTTTAACATAACAGGGTATTCTATCTTTTTTGCCCATTCAATCGCATCCTTTTCATTCTCCACTGGTTTATCACTGCCGTATACAACAGGGATGTTGTGCTCCTTCATAAACTCACGAGCCTTAAGCTTGTTTCCCATCAGCTCAATCACAGACGAAGATGGGCCAATGAATACTATTCCTTTTTTTTCGCATAGCTCTGCCATCTTTGGATTTTCAGATACAAAACCATACCCTGGATGTATGGCATCTGCTTTTATCTTTTGTGCAATATCCACAATCCTATGAATATTCAGATATGCCTCTATTGGTCCTGGAGAAACAAGATATGCTTCATCTGCTTTTTTTATGTAAAGGGCTGTTGAGTCCTCTTCAGTATAAATAACAGCACTTTTAATACCCATTTCTTTACACGCCCTTATGATTCGGGTAGCTATTTCACCTCTATTGGCAATTAAAATCTTTTTAAACATACGTTTCTCCAACTTTATATAATAACCACAAAATGGTTAAAAAAAACAACATGAAATTATGTCAAATAATACCGAACATCAATTGTATGATGACGAGAGCAGTTTTTATAATAAGATCTGGTAAATCTGTCAAATCCATGTTGTCCGAGGAATGCCTTAAATTATCTATAAATACCGGATCACTGTACAAAGACACGAGTTTCTGTGCAGCATCATTTTTATTGAAGTGTTTGCGGAATTCTGCATAATTCATAACCTCGCTACTATTCATCCATATCCCACCACAATTTTTACAGAGCATAAAGACAACCATATTCTTAAAAATAGGGTCTGTGTATTTAAACATAGGGGTGTGACATACAGGACAGTTTAAATGTTCTTTTACTGAAACAGGTTTCGCAAGTTTTTCTCTGTCTATCTCCAAAATTGTATCAGGTATTTCTCTGAATTGATACAATTCATTTCTGTCAAACCATACTCCACCACATTCATGGCATTGATCTACGGTTACAGATGTGCCTGGAGTTAGCTCAACAGAGCATTGGTTCATCTCTATATCGCAGTTCGGGCATTTCATTGTTTTTTAAATCCCTTTTCTTCACCTCTATACAGTCGTTTTATGTTTTCTCTATGTGTAAAAAAGATAAATATAGTCATAAATATAGAGAACCCTATCATGATGTTTAATATGGGTTTGTGAAAAATAAACAGCACAATTACCGGCATTAACAGGGCTGATGATAAAGCACCAACAGATGATATACGCGTTATTAAGAATGCAATTATCCATATAAGTATGAGTATTAGAGCCAGTACAGGGCTTATTGCAAGTAGTACGCCAAGTGTTGTTGCAATGCCTTTGCCTCCTTTAAATTTGAGAAATGGTGTAAAAACATGTCCTGCTACAGCAAGTGCACCAACAGTTGTCATCAATACATACATCCTTTCTGGAGATGGAGATGTAATATACTCTTTTACAAGGAATACAGGGATAAAACCTTTCAGTGCATCAACAATCAGTACAAATGCACCCCATGCTTTGCCCATTGCTCGAGTAACATTTGTAGCGCCTATGTTACCGCTACCTATTGTTCTTATATTTATACCTTTTGCTTTAGCAACAAGATAACCGGTTGGTAAAGAACCGATCAAAAATGCTGCAACAAAAATTAATAAGTATAAGGTCATAAGTCACCTTACTTATATGCTAAATGATATTACATTTCTGGTCAAGTTTCTATTTTAGCCCTCTTATGAAAGAGGTTATGCTTATAGCACTTATAGCGGCTGTTTCAGAGCGCAGGATATTTAAACCAAGGCTTGCTACAACAGCATTATATTGTGTTGCATATTTAATTTCCTCACTGGAAAATCCTCCTTCAGGTCCAATAATCAATGTAACAGGGGTGTTATCCTTTAATGTTTCAGTAAATTCCTGGATGGGTTTAGCACTGGGGTCATAATGGAACAGTATCTTTTTACTTTCTGGTATTGTTGTAATCAACTTATCAAATGTAATAGGGGAATGAAGTTTAGGGATATATGCTCTCATGGATTGGTTCACAGCTTCCTTAATAATCTTTTTATATCTGTCCATAAAATGTTCTTGATTAATCTTAACTACAGTGTACTGAGAGATAAAGGGTATAATTTCATCCACACCAAGTTCTGTTGCCTTTTGAATAGCTAACTGCATCCTGTGAGGTTTAATGATAGCCTGGGCAAGTATAATACCGGATGGTTCATGAGAAGAAGAGAATTGGTTTAAAATTCTAAATATAGCCTTCTGTTTTGTTATTTTTTCCAGGCGTGCAATGTATTGATACGCTTTTTCATCAAGTAGCACAACCTCGTCATTCAGGGATATCCTTAAGCTTTTTACATGCTTAAAATCTTTACCTTCAACAGCAACCAATCCATCTTTAATGCTTGAGGATGTAATAACAAATTGAGGCATTTATCTTACAATAAGAACACTGCAGTGAGCATGATGGTTTATTCTATCGCTTACACTTCCAAGCATGTGTGCCATTACTTCACCATATCCATGGCTTCCAACAACAATAAGGTCAAAGCCATTCTTTTTTGCGTAACGAACAATTGTGTCTCCTGGATTTCCATACTCAAGTACATAATTTGGTGTAATATCATAACCCTTTAATTGTTCTTTGGCTTCTTTGATTACGTTGTTGCCTTTCTTCTTCAGAATCTCGTAAGCCTCTGGTCCAAGTTCTTCAATATCGAATGTCCCAAATGCATTTAAAGGATGCTGGATCACTGTTATGATCGTAAGTTCTGCTCTGTATCGTTTGGAGAGATCAGCGCTTACCTCTATGGCTTTTCGAGCATATACAGAACCATCTGATGCCACGAGTATCTTTTTGTACATAATCTGATATTCCTCTTATAGTAATATATATAAAAAAAATAGTTATGCAAACAAAAAAAGACAATGTTGTTTTTTAGATGTTTAGATAATTTATACATAGAAAATTCTATTTTTTAAAATACATCTTTTTGTTTATAAATACATTGCATAAACACTGGTTGTAAAAAAATCTTGACAAGCTCTAACCTATTCTGTAACACGAAACAAGAAGTTAAAGAGAGAATAAAATTATGCATATAATATATTCACAGGTATTAATACAGGCAGTTGTATTCTGGATAATATGGTTCTTGTTAAACAGGCTATTTTTTAAACCATTTGCCAGGGTTTATGAAAAAAGAAGTTCAAAGACAGTAAAGGCTATAGAAGAAGCTAAACTCCTCAACAAGGAGTCAGAAGAACTGGAAGCAGAGCTAAAAAGGAAGATAGATGAGACAATTTCTGATGCAAACAGGGTCAGGATGTCGGTAATTGATGAAGCAAAGAAGAATAGGGAAATTATGTTAAAACAGGCTAACGAGTCTGTGCAAGCTAATATCAAGGTAATGAGGGAACAGATAGAAAAAGAAAAGGCACAGATTATAAGTAAGATAGATACCGAAATAAAACAGTTTATACCTTTAATCGCAAGGAAGATAATGCTAAAATGAAAAAAATTTTATTTATAGTTGTATGTTTACTTTTGCCATCTATAGCATGGGCAGATCAGGAGAGCTTCAGTGATTTCTTTACGATGAACCTTATCTGGTCAATAATAAATTTTATTATCCTTGTTGCTGGTTTTGTGTACCTCTACAAACGATTTCATGGTGAAAAGATTTTTAAAACAAGAAAAGATAACATAGAAAAATTAATCGCAGAGGCAATGGATGTAAAACAGAAGGCTATTACAAGACACAATGAAATAACAAAGCAGTTGAACGAGTTTGATAAAACAAGGCAGGCAATCATAGATGATATTAACACAAGGGCAGAGAAAGAAAAACAACAAATCCTACAAGAAGGCGAAGAGATGGTTGCAAGGGTGAAAAAAGAGGGAGATAGGATAGTAGAGGCTGAGGTACAGAAGGCAAAGGAGATGATAAATGATCATCTACAGATGCAACTGTACGAATTGACAAAGGAATACATTGAAAAATCCATGGATATAGAATCACAGAAGAATGTAACAGATAACTTTATCAGGAAGCTAAAATGAATATAGGCATTAGATACGCAAAGGCATTATTTCAGATAGCGAAAGAACAGAACAACATAGAACTATACATGAATGAATTAAAAGAAATAGAAACATTCTTTTTACATGAGAAAAAGCTTGAAGAATTTTTCTACGATCCACTGGTAGGTAAAGCAAAAAAACTTGAAATCATATCTATTATTACAGATAAGCTTCAGCTCTCCAAGGAAATTAAAAACTTATTAATACTCCTTATAAATGGTGGTAGAGAGAAGATTTTACCCGATATTATAAAGAGTTACGAACAGATGTATGATAACTACAAAGGCATCATAAAGGTGGATATATACACTGCATACGATATTACTCAGGAAGAGATAAATAACTTAAAGAAGCAAATAAAAAGCATCTTTAACAAAGAGCCAGCTTTAAAAATAAATAAGGATACTACAATCATTGGTGGATTAAAACTAAAAGTTGGATGGACTATATATGATGGCACTATTAAAACACGTTTAAAGGATTTTGCATATTCAGTAAAATTATAGGAAATTATTATAAGTAATTAGTATTTAAGGAGAATATTATGGCATTAGGCGTAAGATACGATGAAATAACAAGTATTATAAAAGAACGGCTTGAGGGTTATGACTACAAGGTTGAAAAGGCTGAGGTTGGTACGGTTATTTCAGTTGGTGATGGTATAGTCAGGGCTTATGGGCTTGAAAAAGTCATGTCTGGTGAGCTTGTGGAATTTGAGGATGGAACAAAAGGACTTGTTTTAAACCTGGAGGAAGAGAGCGTTGGTATCTCAGTGATGGGTGAGATCACTGGTATCAAAGAGGGCCAGACAGTAAAAAGGCTTGGGAAGATCATGCAGGTGCCTGTAGGCGATGGATTACTTGGAAGGGTGGTAAATCCTCTTGGCGAGCCCATAGATGGAAAAGGACCAATAAAAGCCACTGAAACGAGAAAGGTTGAGATCAAAGCCCCGGGCATAGTCTTGCGTCAACCGGTAAAAGAACCTCTTCAAACCGGTATAAAGGCTATAGACTCCATGATACCCATTGGAAGGGGTCAGAGGGAGCTTATTATTGGTGATAGGCAAACAGGAAAAACAGCCATTGTTCTTGATACCATCATAAATCAAAAAGGAAAAAATATTGTATGTATATACGTGGCAATTGGACAAAAGCAATCGACTGTAGCACAGGTTGTAGATAAGCTCAACCAATACGGGGCAATGGATTACACAATTGTTGTTTCTGCTACTGCCAGTGAACCAGCTCCACTTCAGTATATTGCCCCTTATTCAGGATGTACAATGGGAGAATACTATAGGGATAATGGTAAACACGCGGTTATCTTTTACGACGATCTTTCAAAACATGCTGTTGCTTACAGACAGTTGTCACTGTTGCTGAGAAGACCACCAGGAAGAGAGGCGTATCCAGGAGATGTTTTCTATCTACATTCCAGATTGCTTGAAAGGGCTGCAAAACTGGCAGATAAATATGGAGGTGGTTCTTTAACAGCTATTCCTATAATTGAAACACAGGCAGGTGATGTTTCTGCATATATTCCTACCAATGTTATTTCAATAACAGATGGTCAGATCTTCCTTGAAACAGACCTGTTTTATGCTGGTATAAGACCTGCTGTTAACGTGGGTATATCAGTATCAAGGGTTGGTGGTAATGCTCAGATAAAGGCAATGAAACAGGTCGCTGGAAGACTGAGACTTGAGCTTGCACAGTACAGGGAGATGGCTGCATTTGCGCAATTCGCCTCTGACCTTGATAAGGCAACACAGATGCAATTAAACAGAGGTGCAAGGCTTACTGAATTGTTAAAACAGCCACAGTATAAACCTGTACCGGTCGAGGAACAGGTATTAGCAATATTTGCAGGAACAAATGGCTATCTGGATGAATATCCTGTTGAGGCTATTGGTAAATATGAAAAAGAGATGATAGCATTTGTCAAAGCTAAACATCCTGAGCTCTTAAAGACAATCGCTGAGAAAAAGGCTCTTGATGATAATCTTATTAACTCTATTAAAGAAGCTCTCAATGAGTTCAAATCAGAATTTAAGGTGAAAGAATAAGATGCCAACACTTGCAGCTATTAGAAAACGAATAAAAACGGTAAGAAATACAGCCAAGATCACAAAGGCTATGAAAATGATTGCTGCTGTTAAACTGAGGAAGATGCAGCAGCAAGCCATAAGTTCAAGGGCATACTCAAAGAAAATAGAAGAGATGGTTCATGAGATTACAATGAGAATAGATACAACCCTGCATCCACTTATGAGGAGCCCCGAAACAATTAAGAAAAGCCTTATTATATTTGCAACATCAGATAGAGGACTGTGTGGTGGTTTTAACAGCAATGCAATACGAGCTGCTTTGCGTGAGATACTGGATGCTAAAAATGAAAATAGAGAGCTGGATTTTATAACAGTCGGTAGAAAGGGTAGGGATTTCCTGAGGCGCTACAATGCCCATATAAGACTTGATCTAAGTGGTTCCTCTGGTAATCCTGATTACAGTATAGTCAGAGATATAGCTAAAATAGTGATAAACGACTTTTCCAATGGCACCTATGATGAGGTTAAATTTATATACAACAGATTTGTATCAATGCTTTCTCAAAAAACCACTGTTGAAGCTTTATTGCCATTCAGGAAGATTGAAACTACTGAGTCTAAGGAAGAGTTTGTGGATGTGAAGGTGATTTATGAACCATCACTAATGGAAATCCTTTCAAGCTTATTGCCGAGGATGATAGAGAGCAGGATATATCATATTTTGTTAGAATCTGCTGCAAGTGAACATGCTGCAAGGATGACGGCAATGGATTCAGCAACCAATAATGCAAACGAAATGATAGGACATTTAACACTTGTTATGAACAGAGCAAGACAGGGTGCAATTACAAAAGAGCTCATGGACATTGTTAATGGTGCAGAGGCAATGAAATGAGCAATGCACACTTAACACTTTTAATTATTTAGGAGGAACAAATATGCCAGATGAAAGAATGGGTAGAATAAAACAGGTAATTGGTGCTGTGGTTGATGTTGAATTTGATACCGAAGTACCAAAGATCTTTTCTGCCTTAAAAACAACAAATAAATCTATTTCAGATAAAGAGTGGAACCTTACTTTGGAGGTTGCACAGCAATTAGGGGAAAACACAGTCAGGTGTATTGCCATGGATACCACTGATGGATTGGTAAGAGGTATGCCTGTTATGGATACAGGTGATGTTATTACAATTCCAGTTGGAAGAGAGGTTCTTGGCAGGATCCTCAACGTGATAGGAGAACCAGTGGATGAAATGGGAGAGGTGAAGGCTACCAAAAGATACCCTATCCACAGGAAACATCCTGATTTCGAAGAACAGGCTACCAGTATAGAAATGTTTGAAACAGGCATAAAGGTTATAGACTTATTAGCACCATATCAAAAGGGTGGTAAGATAGGGTTGTTTGGTGGTGCTGGTGTTGGCAAAACAGTTATCATTATGGAGCTCATTCACAATGTTGCTATGCAGCATGGTGGATTTTCAGTGTTTGGCGGTGTTGGTGAAAGGACAAGGGAGGGAAACGATCTGTGGCTTGAAATGAAAGAATCAGGTGTTTTAAGTAAGGCAGCACTTGTTTATGGTCAGATGAATGAACCACCTGGAGCAAGGGCAAGGGTAGGGTTGTCTGCTTTGACAGTTGCAGAATATTTCAGAGATGAAGAGCATCAGGATGTTTTGCTATTCATTGATAACATATTCAGGTTTACACAGGCAAACTCAGAGGTTTCAGCACTACTCGGCAGAATTCCATCAGCAGTTGGTTACCAGCCAACCCTGTCAACAGACCTTGGTGAACTGGAGGAAAGGATTACATCTACAAAGAAGGGGTCTATTACCTCTGTTCAGGCTATATATGTTCCTGCAGATGACCTGACAGACCCTGCGCCAGCTACCACATTTGCACATCTTGATGCAACAACAGTTCTTTCAAGGCAGATAGCAGAGCTTGGTATATATCCAGCTGTGGACCCGCTTGACTCAACATCAAGGATACTTGACCCATTGATCATAGGAGAAGAACACTACAGGGTTGCACGAGAGGTTCAAAGGATATTACAAAAATATAAGGATCTACTTGATATTATAGCCATACTTGGTATTGATGAACTTTCTGAAGAGGATAAGCTTATAGTTTCAAGGGCAAGAAAGATCCAGAGATTCCTTTCACAGCCTTTCTTTGTGGCAGAGCAATTTACAGGTACACCGGGTAAGTACGTCAAACTTGCAGATACAATAAAGGGATTTAAAGAGATAGCAGAAGGTAAACATGATGCAATTCCAGAACAGGCGTTTTACATGGTTGGAACTATAGAAGAGGCATTGGAAAAGGCTAAACAATTGGCATAAACAAACATGGCGTTAAGATTAACTATTATAACCCCAGAGAGGGTGATTGTTGATAAAGATGTGGATGAAGTAGTTGCACCAGGCTGGCTTGGTCAGTTTGGTGTGTTGCCCGGGCATGCGAGATTTATCACATTGCTTAATATTGGAGAGCTTGTGTACAGAGTAGGGAATGAGGAAGAGCATTTAGCTTTAAACTGGGGATTTGCAGAGATAAATCAGACAAAGATGACGGTCCTTGTGGAAACAGCAGAGTTTGATCATGAGATCGATTACAAGAGGGCACTTGCTGCAAAGCAACGCGCAGAAGAAGAAATGAAGAAAATATCAATGGACGATGCTCGCTATGAGGCTATCGAAGCAGCACTAAAGAGGGCATTGCTCAGACTTGAAATATATCAGAAATACGGAAATAAACAAAGAACACTATAGATCTGCCGTGCACGCGATGGCTGTATCTGTATAAACCACTTCATTAACCCGAAAAATGCGTTTGCGAAATAGGGAAGTTTGTGTAATGAGTGATGGGGTACCCAC
>JBMFUY010000056.1:0-11987 GCA_049966275.1 bacterium | reverse complement strand
AAGTCTTTGTATCTTAGGTGGATCGCAGGGTTGAACGAATGAGCAAACTTTCCTATTGCATTTTTCGGGTTAAGGAAATCTTCGTTTTAACTAAAGGTCCACTGACAGGTTTTATTATTGCAATTTTAAGGTTTGTATACTAAAAACCTTCATAAGGAGGAAGAAAATATGGCACAGGTAAAAGGTGTAGCTATACTTGGTCTTATAAAGTATATAAAAAAGAATCACAAAGATGTTCTGAATAAGATTGTAGAATCCCTGCCACAGGCATCTGCAAAATATATGAACGAACATATACTTGTAACAGAATGGTACCCTTACCAGCTTTATACGGATCTGTTGAAAGCACTGGACAGGGTTGTTGGTAAAGGGGATCTATCAACCTGTATTGAACAGGGTAGACTCTCTGCAAAACACGACCTTGCAACAATATTTAAGATATTCACAAACTTTAGCAGTGTCCAGAGCATGCTATCAAGGGTTATGGTTGCATGGACAAGCTATTATGACACAGGAAAGGTTGAAATAACTCCTTTAACAGATAAAGAAGCTACATACCTTATAAAGGATTTTCCGGATATAGACCTTGCACATGTTAAAAATGTACAGGGATGGGTGGAAGAGTTCTTTAAGATTGTACTGAAGATAAAGGATGTAAGATCAGAGATAGTTAAATGCCAGTGTAAAGGTGATCCTGTAACTGAGATACACTTTACGTTTATTTCTTAAAGATAAACAGAAGGTATCACCCATACCATCCTGTTTGTCAGGTTGATACAGGATATTTTGTAAAACCCAATATTGATTTTGTAAAATTAATTTTAGAATAATGCCCACCACTGATCACTGTCATAAGCCCTTCATTACCAAAAGCCTGCTTTGTAATACTGCGTAGATCCATGCCCTTCTTATGTAAGGATGTGACAAGGTATTTTTTCTCTTCCAGGAATTCAAGCTTATTTCTCATTGCATTTTTCCCATTTTTTATTGGGCCACGAAGTGCATCAAACATTGTATCAAAATCAAGTTTTAATAAATTTCTCAATGTTTCTATCATGATGTTTGCATCTTCATCATCACGCATATATTTCAAATGCTCTGATAAAAAGACATCACCCGTAAACAACCACCCACGCTCCTGTAGATAAAAAACCTTGTGATCATGGCTGTGACCTGGTGCATGTATTACCTGAAAGGTAAAATTATCAGTTTGCACTGTGCTACTCAATGCAAGAGCTTTGGAGGGTTCTGGCATGCCCCATGTCAGTCTTCGGTACAATTGAAGTTTGTGTGGATGCATGACGAGCTCAATACCCTCTTCCGGAACAAGAGGAATAATCCCAAGTTTATTGGCTTCAGCATTAGCCCCAACATGATCCTCATGATGGTGCGTTATAATAACCTTATTTACCCTGTATTCTTCCATGAATCTGCGCATTTTTATCTTTGCGCTTACAAATCCAGTATCAATAAGCAGACCATCCAGATAAAAGGCGTGAACCATGAACACAGGATTGCCTAAAAATGTCTTTGACATTTTTATAACATGAATGTCTTTAAAATTTTCAATCTTGAACAGCATAAATCTGTTTACCGTTTTACCCACATAAAATTTTAATCTTATCTTCCTGTAACGTTAAATCTAAAGTAGACAACATCGCCTTCCTGCATCACATAATCTTTACCCTCTATCCGCAAAAATCCCTGTTCTCTGGCTGCTACCTCTGAACCAGCCTTTACATAATCTTCATAAGAAATGATTTCAGCCTTGATAAAACCGCGCTCAAAATCAGAATGGATCCTGCCAGCTGCCTGTGGAGCTTTTGTTCCTTTTACAACTGTCCATGCATGCGCCTCCTTTGGCCCTGATGTGAAAAAGGTTATAAGATTGAGTAACCGATAGCCCTTTTCTATCATCTCATCAAGTCCAGGACGCTTTATTCCTAACTCTTTAAGGTATTGCACACGTTCCTGAGGATCAAGTTCGACAAGCTCTGCTTCTAATTTGCCAGATATTACAACAACATCCGCTCCTTCCTTCAATGCCTCATTTTTTACCTGCTCAACATAAGATCGTTCCTCTTTGTTGCTTGCATTTGTATTATCTTCTGGATCCAGCTCAGTTACATTTGCAATGTACATAACTGGTTTTGAGGTCAGGAGGTTTAACTCCCTCAATATGGGTTGTTCTTCAGCAGTTATCTGCATATTTACAGCTTTTTTACCCTCTGATAGGTGGGCTGATAGCCTTTTCAAGAATTCCACTTCCTGTATGAGCTTTTTATTACCACTTTTTGCTGCTCTTGCAGTTTTCTCAAGACGCTTCTCTACTGTATCCAGATCCGCGAGCAACAACTCTGTATTTATAATACCAATATCCCTTGCTGGGTTAACCTCGCCTTCAACATGAACAATATCCTTATTTATAAAACAGCGCACCACGCATGCTATAGCATCAACCTCGCGTATGTGACTCAAAAACTTATTGCCTAAACCTTCTCCCCTGGATGCCCCTTTTACAAGCCCTGCAATATCCACAAACTTGAGGGTTGTGTAGATCTTCTTTTCAGATTTATCTATACGAGCAAGTACTTCTATACGCTGATCAGGTACATCCACAATACCTATATTTGGTTCAATGGTGGTAAACGGATAATTATCAGCAGATACCTTTGATGCTGTAAGTGCATTGAAAATTGTTGATTTACCGACATTGGGTAGTCCTACAATACCGCAGCTAAAGCCCACCTGAACCTCCAATTAGTTTTTATAGATCCACATTACCTTTATTTTTTTCTTTATAATCCAGATTGTGCAAAGTAATTTTATTTACATACTCCATTGCTTTTTCTCTCTCTCCATTGATAAACAACATAAGTTTCTCAGAAACCTCGTTGAACAGGGCATTAAGTATCTTTAACTCTTCAATACCAAACTCAGACAATACATAGTTTACAGTCTGGTCTAAAGAGGCTGGTTTTCCAATGCCTATTCTTATTCTATAGAACTCTTTAGTTCCAATTTGTTCAATTATGGACTCAATACCTTTATGACCGGCGCTGCTCCTGTTGTATTGAAACTTTGCTCTACCAACAGGTAGATCCATATCATCATGTACAACAACTATATCCTGAGGCTTGACACTGTATTTATTTATTATAGACTTTACTGCCACACCACTCATATTCATGTAAGTTAAGGGTTCAACCAGCATAATCCTGTGTTCTTTTGAGTAACATGTAACAGAGTTAAATTGTTTCTTTTTAAGCTCACAACCAAGTTTATTGGCAAATGCAGATAAAAACAAGAAACCAGCATTGTGTCTTGTGTGAACATACTTTTTACCTGGATTACCCAGACCAAATATAATAAGTCCGGGTTTTTGTGTTTTATGCAGGTTAAACAAAATAGTTTATTTTGTATCTTTTTTAGTCTCTTTTTTAGGTTCAGCCTTTTCCTGTGGAGCTGCCTGTTTGGTTTCCTTTGCTTCTTCTGCTGGTTGTTCACCTTCTTTAGCCTCTTTACCCTTCTTGATAACCTCTGGTTCAGCAGTTGTTGCTGCCACAGGTGCTTGTTGAGGAATTTCTTCTTTAGCCGGCACCATAACGTGAACAACCGGTGTTTCAGGGGTATCTATAAGCTCCACACCTCCAATAGGTTTAATATCTCTCACATGAAGTGTATGGCCTATATTCAGGTTTGTTACATCAATTTCTATGTGTTTTGGTATAGCTGTTGGCAGACATCTTATGTTTAGTTCTCTTGTAACGATCTGTAGAATACCTCCGATCTCTGTGCCTTTTGCCTTACCGGTTATGAATACAGGTACCCTGGTTTTTATATACTGGTTCTCAAATACCTCGTAAAAATCAACATGTAAAATTTTATCTGTAACTATATGTTTCTGTACGTCCTTAAGTAGAACAGTCTTTTTGCCATGCTCACCATCATCCTTTATATTAACCTTTATAAGCTCATTACCACCCATCTTGAGTATATTCTTCAATTCATTTAAAGGAATTGAAATATGTGTGGTTTCTTTATTTCTGCTGTATATAACACCAGGCACTTCATTTTTCTTTCTTATAGCCCTTGCCTTTTGCTTACCAAGCTCCTTTCTTAAACTTACGTTGATCATCAATTCTTCCATTTTGTTCTCCTTATTTTAAACAAACAATGAACTTACAGAAGTTTCCTCATGTATTCTTATTATAGCTTCTGCAAGAAGATGTGCTATACTTTTTACCACTATCTTCTTACAGTTCAATGTACGTTCATTGGGTTTTATAGTATCTGTAACAATGAGTTCTACCATGTCAGAATCATCAATTCTCTCAACAGCGTTGCCGGAAAGCACTGCATGCGTTGCACAGCCATACACCTTTGCAGCCCCTTGATTTTTAAGTGCCTGAGCTGCCTGTGTGATTGTACCAGCAGTGTCAACAATGTCATCTACTATCAGTGCATCCTTATCTTTTACATCACCTATAATATTCATTATTTCAGAAACATTTGGTTTTGGTCTTCTCTTATCTATTATGGCAATTAATGCGTCAAGTCTTTTCGCAAAAGCCCTTGCCCTTTCAACCCCACCAGCATCCGGTGAAACCACAACTATATCGTTATGTATGTGCTCTTTTATATATTCAAGTAAAACAGGCATGGCATAAAGGTTGTCAACGGGTATATTGAAAAAGCCCTGAATCTGTCCTGCATGTAGATCAACAGTCAACACCCTTTGTGCACCTGCTGTGGTTAATAGATCCGCAACAAGCTTTGCTGATATTGGTGTTCTTGGAGTAACCTTTCTATCCTGCCTTGCATAGCCATAGTATGGTATAACAGCGGTTATTCTTTTGGCTGAAGCCCTTTTCAAGGCATCTATCATAATTAAAAGTTCCATTATATGATGATTACCCGGTATGGAGAATGATTGCACTGCAAATACGTCCATACCTCTGACATTTTCGTTAATTTCAATCCTGCTTTCTCCATCACTGAAGGTTTTTACCATTGCATCGCCGGGTAAAATTCCCAGGTGTCTGCAGATACTCTCGGTTAGTTCCCTATTTGAACTACCACTAAATATCTTTAAATTCCCATTCATATCATTATCCTTGCTGGGGCGGGAGGATTCGAACCTCCGCATGGCAGATCCAAAGTCTGCTGACTTACCGCTTGTCTACGCCCCAATAAACTCAGAAGCCTTGCAGCTTCTGAGACATAAGCACTTAATTATGCCTCTGCTTTATTTGTTGCCGAATTCCCGTTGTTGAGCTTTTCCAATTCTTTCTTGTAGGCATCAATTACCGTATTTTCTATCTTTTGCCTTGTTTCGTTGTTGAGCGGGTGTGCTGTGTCCTTGTAGCTACCATCTTTCATCTTTTTGCTCGGCATTGCAACAAACAGACCATTGTTGCCGTTTATAATTCTCAGATCGCGTATCACAAAGCAACCATCAAAGATTATTGTAGCAAATGCCTTTAACCTTTGTTCATTTACCGGGAACACCTTTACCTCTGTAATTTCCATTTTCTCTACCTCCTTATGTTATATACCTCTTAATTTGTAAACTGTTGTATATTCGTTCGAAAATTTAATAAAGGTTTTTTCGGCTTCCTGCTCTTCATAAAAAATTCCAAAGATGCAGGAGCCACTGCCTGTCATTGCAGCGGCTTTAGCACCACTCTGTAAAAGTTTTTCTTTTATTGTTTTTATTTCTGGAGTATGCATCTCCACTACTGCCTCAAGGTCGTTTTGTAGACACCTAATAATATCATCTTTTGTGTATAAAGCAAGATCGCACATAAACGCTTGCTCGGATTTTGTCAATGTTTTTATCCGGGAATATGCCCAGCGTGTTGATACTCCAAAATCCGGTTTAACAACAACATAATACATTGGGTCTTTAATCTCAACTTTTTTCAAAATCTCCCCTCTGCCACTTGCCAGTGCATTACCATCTACCATGAAGAATGGAACATCAGAACCGATGTGTTTTGAAAGCTCAAACAGTTCCTGCTCTGTGTAAGAAGGTAATAACCGGTTGAGTAATTTCAGGACGCATGCTGCATCACTACTTGCCCCGCCCATGCCAGCCTGAACAGGAATATGTTTTTCTATGGTAATGTCTACATGCCTTTGTTTTATACCCTTGTGTTTAAAGAAGAGCTCTGCAGCAATATAGGCTGTGTTTTCTTCATTAACGGGTATTGTGCCATTATTAGTGTGTATGGTTATGCCTTCACCATCCTCTATGGATAGTTCCACTTTATCATACAAAGAAACCTTTTGCATGAGGGTTAGTATGTCATGATACCCGTCATCTCTTTTTTTTAAGACGTATAAAAAAAGATTAAGTTTTGCAGGCGTCAGGGATGCATTAGCTTTCATATCTTATTCTGGTTCTTTTACCATTGATGATGTTTTTTTGACCTCCATGGAAGAGGTACCATTAAATGATGCTCCCTCCTCTATGATGAGTATAGCTGTTTTTATATTCCCGGTGAATCTACCTTTGCTTTTTATTTCAACCCTATCGTATGCAACCACGTTTCCCTTGATCTCGCCGCTTAAGATCAACGAACCCGTCTCTATTTCTGCCTCTATATTTGCAGTGTCACCAACAAGTAGTTTACCCTTTGATTGTATATTTCCTTTAAAAGAACCATCTATCCTTACCACCCCATCAAAAATGAGTTTTCCTTCAAATGCGCTATCCTTCCCTATGATGGTATGGATCTCCTCTGGCTTAACCATACTTTCTCTTTTATCAAACATAAAACCTCCTAATGCTCCCTTATAATGTCTAAAATTCTTTCAAATTCATCGAGAGACGTATAATGGATCTCAATCCAGCCCTTATCCCCATGGTGGTTTATTTTTATTCTTGTAGAGAATTTTTTTCTTAACTCATCCTCTATTGAAGCCAATTGTAAATTGAGTTCTTTCGACAGAGTTGTACTTTTCGCCTTATTGCGTTTGTGTTTCACATAGGCTTCTGCTCCTCTTACAGTGAGCTTTTCATCAAGGATCCTGTGAAACAGCTTTAACTGATCCTCAAGATTGGACAGAGACAGGATAGCCCTTGCATGCCCTGGACTTATCGTATTGTTCTTAATGGCATTCTTGATTTCATCCGGTAGTTTTAAAAGTCTTATAGCGTTTGCTATGGTTGCCCTGTCTTTGCCAATCCTTTTTGCCACATCAAGCTGGCTCAGTCCATAGACTTCCATAAGCTTCTTGTAGCCCTCTGCCTCGTCAATAGGATTTATATCTTCCCTTTGGAGGTTTTCAATGAGTGAGAGGAATAGCTGATCCTTTTCGTCAACATCTTTTACAATAACAGGGACCTCTTTCAGACCTATCTTTTTAGCTGCCCTTAAACGTCTTTCTCCTGCTATGAGCTGAAACCCATCGCCATCTGGTTTTACCACAAGTGGTTGAAGTATACCATTTGCCTGTATTGAACTGGCAAGTTCATCAATCGTATGTTCATCAAAAGCCTTCCTCGGTTGATTTTTGTTTACAGAAATTTTAGATACAGGACATAAAAAATATCCCTCTCTGGTTATCACCTCTTTTGTTCTTACCGGTATTAAAGCAGAAAGTCCCTTGCCAAGGGCATTATGCCTTTTTTCCATGCTCTGACATTCCTTTGTTTTTGTGTTTTTGCAATAATTCCTTTGCCATTTCTATATAGCTTCTTGCTCCCTTTGATGTTATATCATAAAGAAGTGCTGGTTTACCAAAGCTCGGTGCCTCACCCAATCTTACACTCCTAGGAATAATAGTTTTAAACCTTAAAGAGGCAAAATGCTTATCTATTTCTTCCATTACCTGATAGGATAGATTATTTCTTGGATCAAACATTGTCAACAAAATACCTTCTATCTCAAGTAGCTGGTTGATGTTTTCTGTAACAAGTTCCACAGTTTTCATCAATTGCCCTAATCCCTCCATTGCATAGTATTCACACTGAAGAGGTATAATAATACTATCAGAGGCTGTGAGTGCATTGATGGTCAGAATGCCAAGTGATGGTGGACAATCAATAATTATGTAATCATATAGCTCTTTGATCTCCTTAAGGGCATTTTTCAGCCGGGTTTCTCTTGATATAACATTTATGAGTTCTATCTCAGCCCCTATTAATTCTTCATTTGATGGAGCGATCTTTAAGTATTCCAGCTCAGTGGGCATTATGATCTGGGACAGTTTTGATTTACCTATTAAGGCATGATAAATATTGTTCTGCAGGGTAGTTTTATCTATGTTAAAACCACTTGTAGAATTACCCTGAGGGTCAAGGTCTACAAGTAATACCTTTTTTTCAGCTACAGCAAGACTGGCAGAAAGATTAACGGCTGTTGTTGTTTTACCCACACCACCCTTTTGGTTAGCTATTGATATTACTTTACCCATGTATATGATTTTATGTCAGAACAGGTGAGTTCTGTCAATTTTAATGATAAGAGAAATAAGCACACATGTGCTTGACATGGTGATAAATTTTTATTTAAAAGGTTAGATTATTATGGATTATAAAAACACGTTAAATTTGCCAAAAACAGATTTTCCCATGAAGGCAGACCTGCCTAAAAGGGAACCTGAGATATTAAAATTCTGGCAGGAAAACAACATCTATAAGAAATTGATAGAAAAGAACAATAACAACAGGACATTTGTTCTACATGATGGCCCGCCTTATGCTAATGGTCATATCCATATAGGGCATGCACTGAACAAGATCTTAAAGGACATGATCATAAAATTCAAATCCATGCATGGTTATAAAGCAGAGTATGTGCCTGGATGGGATTGCCATGGTTTGCCAATAGAGCACAACGTTGATAAGGCACTCGGGCAGAAAAAACATTCAATGACAATGCTTGATATACGAAGGGAATGCAGGCTCTTTGCCCAGAAATTTGTTGATATCCAGAGGCAGGAGTTCATAAGGCTTGGCGTGTTGGGTAGATGGGAAGAACCTTATCTTACAATGAATTATAGCTATGAATCAGCCATTGTTGAAGAACTTTCTAAGATTATTCGTAATGGGTATGTTTACAAGGGCATAAAGCCTGTTTACTGGTGCGCTCATTGTGTTACAGCCCTCGCAGAGGCAGAGGTTGAGTATGAAGATCATACTTCTCCATCTATATATGTAAGGTTTAATGTAAAGGATGACAGAGGAAAACTCCCGTCTGAATTAAAAGGTAAACATGTTTATTTTGTGATCTGGACAACAACGCCATGGACCCTGCCAGCCAACCTTGCTATTACTGTCCATCCTGAGTTTAACTATGTTGCCTACAGGGTGGTAACTGCTCATTCTCCGGCTCCTGATGTTGATGCAGAGCCAGTAGAATTTGTATACATAGTGGCTGAGGCACTGCTGGAAAATCTTAAAAAGGTATTACCGGGCTGGCAGGAAGGTAATGTTATGGCAACAATGAAAGGAAAAGCGCTTGAGGGTATTGTGGCATCCCATCCCTTTTATAATAGGGATTCTGTCATTACACTTGGTGATTATGTAACAACAGATATAGGTACAGGTTGTGTTCACACAGCACCAGGGCATGGTGCAGAGGATTATGAGACAGGAATGAAGTATGGACTTAAGATGTACTCGCCGGTGGATAGGTATGGCAGGTTTACAAACGATGTAGAATTTTTTGCAGGTAAGTTTGTGTTTGACGCTGATAAAGAGATCATACAGAAACTAAAGGAAACAGGTGCTTTACTGAAACAGCAGGATTACGTGCATTCATATCCGCATTGCTGGAGGTGCAAAAAACCTGTTATAACAAGAGCCACTGAGCAGTGGTTTATCTCTGTGGAAAAGCACGAATTAAGAAAAGAGGCGCTCAAAGCAATAGATAGGGTAGAATGGATCCCATCATGGGGTAAGGATAGAATACATGGCATGCTTGAGACAAGACCGGACTGGTGCATATCAAGGCAGCGTGTTTGGGGAGTGCCTATACCTGTTTTCTACTGTAAAACCTGCGGTCAGAGTATAGTGGATGCGGATATAGCATTAAGGGTGGCTCAACTGTTCAAATCAAATGGCGCTGATGTATGGTTTGAAAAGGATGCAGCCTATTTTATCCCTGAAGGCTATAAATGTCCATCATGCGGTGCCAGGGATTTTGAAAAAGAACAGAACATACTTGATGTGTGGTTTGATTCTGGTGTTAGCCATGCTGTGGTTCTTAAACACACAGACAATCTCACATGGCCCGCGGATCTGTATCTTGAAGGCAGTGATCAGCACAGGGGATGGTTCCAGTCGACATTGCTTGCGTCACTTACAGCAGGTCATGGCATTCCATACAGAGCAGTGCTCACACATGGGTTTGTGGTAGATGAAAAGGGTAGGAAAATGAGCAAACAGCTTGGTAATGTGATCGCACCTCAGGAGGTAATAGACAAATACGGTGCTGATGTGCTCAGACTCTGGGTTTCTGCTGAGGATTTCAGAGGGGATGTCAGTGTATCAAAGGACATTCTTGAACGTTTAAAAGAGGCTTACAGAAAGATCCGTAACACGATCAAATTCATACTCGGGAATCTTTATGATTTTAATCCAGAGCTTCATAGAGTAGAGCCAAAGGACATGAAACCAGTGGACCTATACATGCTTTACAAAACCTCGGAACTGGTAAAAAGAATAGATAAGGCATATGTTGAATACAACTTTCATATAGTCTATCATGCGATCCTTGATTTTTGTGTGGTTGATCTTAGTGCATTTTATCTTGATATTCTTAAAGATAGATTGTATGTGTCGAAACCTGATTCACAGGCAAGGCGCTCTGCTCAAACAGTTTTATATGATATACTGCATGCACTTGTTGTTTTAATTGCACCTGTACTATCATTCACAGCAGAAGAGGCATGGAGATACATTCCTGGCAGGCAATCCGAGAGTGTATTTTTAACAGATTACATGCAAAAGCACTCATTTACTGAGCCAGACATGCTTTTATATCAGGATATGGAAAGGTTACGTGCAATAAGGGATGAGGTTAATAAAGCCCTTGAAATTCAGCGGGTAAACAGGGTGATTGGTTCATCCCTTGAAGCATTGGTTGAGATCCATGCAGACCATGATAATTATGAATTACTGAATAGATATGCAAATTATCTGACAGAACTTTTCATCGTGTCGCAGGTTGAGATAAAACAGGGTACAGGAACATTACAAATCAATATCCATAAAGCAAGAGGATCAAAGTGTGAAAGGTGCTGGAATTATTCTGATTCTGTAGGTAAAGATTCTGTGCATCCTACATTATGTAGTAGGTGTGTAGAGGCACTGAGCTGATGATCTCCTTCAAACAAAGGATTAATGCCTTTATCCTTATAGGTTCTGTTGTTGTATTTCTTGATCAGGCTACCAAGTATCTTGTATTCCATTATCTTACAAAGCGACTGATCATTATCCCTGGATTTATTGATTTGATAAATGTTTATAATAGAGGGATTGCCTTTGGTATGTTTAACAGTGGTCAATGTATTTTCAGAACCACCCTGCTGACTATTCTTTCAGTGGTTGTGTTTTTTGTACTGTTGTTTATCTATTTATTCTCAAAAGACATGACAAAACTATCCATTGTAGCACTATCAATGATCATGTCCGGTGCTATTGGTAATATCATAGACAGGATAAGGCTTGGATATGTTGTAGATTTTATAGATGTTTATGTTAAAAATGCCCATTGGCCTGCCTTCAATGTTGCGGATAGTGCCATAACCATAGGTGCAATACTACTGGCAATTGATTTACTGTTCATAAATAAAAAACAGATCAAAATTTAGCGCAAACATACATTTGCAGAGCAATCCTGTATAATTAAACTTCCACATTCCATAGACTGAAGAAAAATTAGATAAAAGCGAGTAAACCCGAAAAATGCGTTTGCAAAATAGGGAAGTTTGTGTAATGAGTGATAACCCCGCGTCAAATATAGGTATTCTTC
>JBMFUY010000055.1:0-12142 GCA_049966275.1 bacterium | reverse complement strand
GAATACCTATATTTGACGCGGGGTTATCACTCATTACACAAACTTCCCTATTTCGCAAATGCATTTTTCGGGTTAATTTTTCTTGACAAGTTCCTGTATCTGTTCTTATGTTTTATTATAACGTATGAATATTAATACTATTGAACAAAAAAGCCAGGATGCAGGGCAGAATGGCTTTAGTGCTTATAGATCATTAGAAAAAGCCCTTGATGTGCTCGAGCTTTTTACATACTCTCCTATTTTAACCGTAACAGAGATAAGCAAGAGAACCGGGTATCCAAAAAGCACTGTGTCAGGACTCCTGAAAACCTTTTGCAAGTATGGAATAATTGAAAAGGGAGAGGATAAGAGTTTCAGATTGGGTGTCAAAACCTTTGAATTAGGTTTTAAGTATTTAAACAATTTAGAATTGTATTCTATTGCAAGGCTCTGGGCTGAAAAACTCGCAAAGGAAGAGAATGAAGCCATACATGTTGCTATTAGAAGAGGCACTGATATCTATATAATAATAGATGTTCAGCCACCTTCAACATACATGGCAATACTGCAGACAGGTATGAGTATCCCAGCCCATTCTACTGCACTTGGAAAGGTGTTACTCGCACACCTTGATGAAGATGAATTGAGCTTATTTCTGCAGAAACCACTTCAAAGATTGACAGAACATACTATCACATCGCCTGAAAGGCTAAGATCAGAGCTTTTAAAGATAAAGACAGATGGTTATGCCGTGGATAATGAAGAAAGTATTAAAGGCCTGGTATGTATATCAGCACCTATATTCCAGAGAAATGGCCAGGTTATCGCGGCAATAAGTATTTCTTCAATGAATCTGATCAATAAAGAAGCACGCATAAATATGCTTATCCAGAAGGTTAAGCTGGCAGCGAACAATATATCAATGGATATCGGTTTCCAACCGGTAAACGCAAAGGATGTAAACCATATCTTATGAACCACAGTTAATTGATTTAAAAAAATAAAGGAGGATTGTTTATGGCATTTCCTTACACAAATGATAAACAAAAGGCAGATGATTTTCTCTATGAATTCTTTTTAAGCACTAAAACAGACCCAGACTTGTTTGAGGGGTGGAAGAACCTTAATATGGTGGTTGGGGTTCAGATAATCGATTTGGGACTTGGTTATACCATTGATTGCACATCAGGCACAGACGTTGTGATCACAAAAGGATACCCTGACAAACCACAGGCTGCTTTAAAGCTCAACAGTGATGTGTTTCATAATCTGTACACCGGTAAGTTGAATGTGGTGTGGGCATTTTCAACGAGAAAGATAAAAACAGAAGGTAACATTGCAAGTATTATGAAATTAACATCTTTACAACCAAGAGGAATAAAGCTTTATAAGGATTATCTTAAATCAAAAGGTATACCTGAATAAGGAGTAAATTGGATGAAGTCAGCTGTTCCATGTCGAATATTGCGGTACCTTTAGAGTAAAAAAGTTTTTAAGGAGGTTTTATGGAAAAAGATTTTTTACTTGGCTTGTATGAAACTATGTTCAGGATAAGGACATTTGAAGAAGAGGTAAAAAAACAATTTGAGGATGGTAACATCCCGGGCTTTATTCATTTAGGCTCTGGTCAGGAAGCAGTATCAGCAGGTGCGTGTGCTGCTATTACTCGTGAGGATTACATAGCATCCACCCATAGGGGACATGCAAATCTTATAGCAAAAGGCGCAAGAACGGATCGTATGATGGCAGAGCTCTTTGCAAGAGAAACAGGAAGTTGTAAAGGTAGAGGTGGATGTCTGCATATCACTGATATGAGTGTTGGTAGCCTGGGGGCAAATGGTATTGTTGCAGCGGGTATTATTGTTGCCAATGGTGCAGCACTGTCTGCTAAATTAAGGCGTAACAATAGAGTGGTTCTAACTTTCTTTGGTGATGGTGCTACCAATCAGGGTAAATTTCATGAAGCATTAAACCTTGCCTCATTATGGGATCTACCCAACATATTTATATGTGAGAACAATCTATATGGAGAGGCAACCCCTCAATCAAAGCACATGAAGATAAAGGATATTGCAGTAAGAGCAAAGGCTTATGATATTCCAGGTGTGATAGTTGATGGCCAGGATGTGCTGGCTGTTTACAATGCTGTAAAAGAGGCAGTTGAAAGGGCAAGGCAGGGTAAAGGTCCAACATTGATCGAGGCAAAAACATATAGGTTCCACGGACACCACATAGGTGATCCTGAGACCTACAGAACAAGGGAAGAGGTTGAAGAATGGAAGGAAAAGCGGGATCCTATAAAACTTTTTAAAGCAAAGCTTTTGAAAGAATTTAATATATCAGGTTCACAGATTGATGCAATCGAACAAAAGATTCAGAAAGAGATAGAGGATGCTGTAAAGTTTGCATCAGAAAGTCCTACACCGGACCCATCAACACTTACAAATTATGTATACGCTTAAGATAGGAGGGCATTATGGCAGAGAATAGATTAATTACAGGCAAGGATGCAATAAGAGAGGCTTTAATAGAAGAGATGAGAAGGGATCCATCTGTGTTCTTACTCGGTGAAGACCTTGAGCAGGCAACATTTGGAGTTACAGATGGTATTATTGATGAATTTGGACCGGAGAGGGTCAGAAATACGCCCATCAGTGAAAACGCTATTATTGGAGCTGCAATCGGTGCTGCGCTCACAGGTATGAGACCTGTTGCTGAGATCATGTTTGCAGACTTCCTTATGGACGCCATGGATCCCATTGTAAATACAATGGCAAAGATAAGATTTATGACAGGTGGTCAGGCAAAAGTTCCGATGGTGATAAGAACCCCATCAGGCGCCGGGTTGTCTGCTGGTGCACAACACTCTCAAAGCCCTGAGGCAATATTCCTGCATATACCTGGTATAAGGATCGCAGTGCCTTCCACTCCATACGATATGAAAGGATTGTTAAAGACAGCCATAAGGAGTGATGACCCGGTATTATTCTTTGAACATAAGATGTTGTACTATGAAGGCGGTGAAGTACCTGATGGGGATTATACAATCCCGTTTGGTAAGGCTGATATTAAAAGGAAAGGTAAGGATGTTACAATTGTAGCTGTGCTTGCAATGGTAAAAAAGGCTCTCATGGCAGCTGATATGTTAGCAGCAGAAGGGATTGATGTGGAGGTTGTTGATCCAATGACGCTCAATCCTCTGGATATGGACACAATTATCAACTCTGTAAAGAAAACTAAAAGACTTATCACAGTGGAAGAAGGCGCTAAAACAGGTGGAATAGGTGCTGAGATCTCTGCAAGGGTTGCAGAGGAAGCGCTTGACTATCTTGATGCACCAATAAAAAGACTTGGCGGAGTGGACTGTCCTATTCCATTCTCTCCTGTACTTGAAGAACAGATGTATCCAACAGAGGATGGTATAGTCACTGCAGTAAAACAAATGTTAGGATAGTCAGACATTGGCCTTAAAAAACCTTTAATGTTGATTACGATATGTAACTGATTTTTATTGAAGAGGTGATTGGATGATCCAGCATATTCTAATGCCTAAACTTGGTCTTGTCATGAAGAAAGGCAGGATTATAAAGTGGTATAAACAGGTGGGAGATTTTGTTAATCAGGGTGAACCCCTGTTTCAGATATCCACTGAAAAGGTTACCATAGATGTTGAGGCAAAGGCATCAGGATATTTAAGGGTTATATACGCACAGCCAGGCTCTATTGTTCCGGTTTCTGGCATTGTTGGGCTCATAGGCGATAAGGATGAGCCATTACCAGATATCAAACCTCCTGTTTATGAGATTGATAAAAAGGGTATAGAATCCACTCCTGATCAGATCACAAAAGCCGAAGAGCCAGGTACATCTCCAGACATCAAGACGACAGTAGAGATCAAAGCAACACCTGCTGCAAGAAGGCTCGCAAGAGAAAAAGGTATAGATCTTTCAATGATAAAGGGTAGCGGTCCCGGAGGTAGGATTACAGAAGCTGATGTGAACAATTTTAAACCGCAGGATATTTCAGGTGGATATGAAAAAGAAACGAGCACAAGCCCTATGACTGTAGAGCCTCCTTCAACCCCATATGCCAGGAAATTAGCAGAAGAACATGGCTTAACAATCAAACAGGTCGCACAGTCAGCTGGTGATAAAAAGATATACGCTAAAGATGTTATAAATGCTTATCAATCCTCTACAACCTTTGAAACAGGTATAAAAAAAGAACCTGTAGGAAGCGATGAGCAATCATCGTTAATACCACTTACAGATCTAAGGAGTGCTGTGGCAGAAAGGATGAGTTACAGTGCCAGAACAGTAGCACCTGTTACACTTGGTATGGAGGTTATTGCAGATGAGATCATTAAGCTGAAAGAGGCTTTATCTTTAAACTATCCTTCAGACAGAATAACAATAAATGACATACTCATAAAGCTTGTTGCCATGGCTATAAAAAAGCACCCTTTATTAAATGCATCTCTTGAAGAGCATGGCATCAGAATTTTTAATGTTGTAAATATAGGCATTGGTGTTGCTATAGAAGGTGGGCTTATAGTCCCGGCTATAACGAACGCAGACCAAAAAAGTATTGTTCAGATCTCAAGGGAATCAAAGGATCTTATTGAACGTGCAAGAACAGGTAAACTTACACTGGAAGAGATATCAAGAGGGACATTCACGCTCACAAACCTCGGGGCTTATGGCATTGATATGTTCACTCCTATAATAAACCCACCGCAATCAGCAACACTCGGTATTGGCAGGATTTTAAAGAAGCCCTGGGTTATAAATGATAAGGTGGAAATAGCGTCAACAATGGTTTTAAGTCTTACCTTTGATCATAGGATTATAGATGGAGCACCTGCTGCCAATGGTTTACTTACCATAAAACAATTCATAGAGAACCCCTACATGATTTTGGGAGTATGATATGGATTACGATGTCTGTATAATAGGTGGAGGCCCTGCAGGGTATCTGGCAGGAATAAGAGCAGCACAGCTTGGAGCAAAAACAGTTGTTGTTGAAATGGATGAGCTCGGAGGGGTTTGTACAAATAGAGGATGCATCCCCACAAAGGCATTGCTTGAGGTCTCAACACCTGTACTCGCATCTGAAAAATGGATGGATATGGGACTTAAGATAAATCCAGAGCTCCATTTAGAAACCGCCATGTCCCGTATGAACGATGTGGTAACCTATGTAAGGTCCGGGATAAAGGCATTGTTAACATCCAATAAGGTTAATCTAATAAAAGGTAAAGCCCGGTTCATAGATAGATTTAACATAGGGGTGGATCATGGACAAACCCTGAGTGCAAGGTTTATACTTGTAGCTACTGGTTCCATCCCCTCCATGCCAAAAATAGATGGTATTAAACAAAACAGGGTATATTCAAGTGATGGACTTTTTACATTAAAGGAGATACCTGAAAGGATCGCTATAATTGGCGGAGGGGCTATTGGCATTGAATATGCCACGATCCTCAAATCCTTTGGAGCAAAGAAGGTCATAATCGTTGAGTACATGGATAGGCTCCTGCCATTCATGGATCCGCTGCTCAGTGCATACGAAAAAGAAAATATGGAAAAGTTGGGTATAGAGGTGATCCTGTCGTGTAAGGCTTCAAGAATACACTCAACAAACAAAGGTATAGAACTGGTACTGGAACAGGTAAAGGATAACAAAGCTATGACGCCTGTTATGGTTGATAGTGTATTTGTTGCAACCGGAAGAGCGCCAAATACTGCTGGTATTGGATTGGAAGAAATAGGTGTATCAACCACCAATGGATGGATAAATGTAAACATGGGTATGAGGACAAGTGTGGACAATGTTTATGCAGCAGGTGATGTGAATGGCATTAAGTTACTTGCACATGCAGCCTTTCATCAGGGTATGATAGCAGTAGAAAATATGCTCGGGGCAAAGAAATTCTTTGATCCTATCCTCGTTCCATCTGTTGTATATTCAAAACCACCTGTTGCGCAGGTTGGTATGGATGAGGCGAATATAAAAAAAGCCGGAATAGAATTTAAGACCGGTATATTTGATCTTGAGAATAGCTCTATGGCAATTGTGCATGGTGAACCATCAGGGTTTGTGAAGATCTTATCCGATAAAAAATATGGAAGGATCCTCGGTGCCAGTATTGCAGGAGAGCATGCGTACGAGCTTGTATCCCTGTTTACCACAGCCATAGCCGGCGAGATCACTGTTGATGAGATTAAAAGAGCGGTTTTTGCACACCCGAGTTTTTCAGAGGCAATAGGTGAATCTGCATGGGCTGTTGATGGATTATCTCAACATACAATAAAAAAGGGTGATCAATGAAAAGGTTACGGATTGTAGACCTCGGTACAGTGGAGTATTCCTCAGCTATGGAGATCATGCATAAAGTGAGAGAAGATGTAAAACACGGTAATGATGATACACTTCTGATCCTGGAACATAATCCTGTGATCACCATTGGTACTGATGATGGAGATGATAGTGTTGTTGATAAAACGTACATAAAAAAGCACAGCATCCCGATTGTAAAAACTGATCGTGGCGGCGGAGCTGTTGTACATAACAATGGACAGATCGTTTGTTATCCTGTGTTAAGATTTCAGGGTATGCCTGTTGACCTGCTCTCAGAAATAGTATCCACGATGTATGATGCTGTAGCTGAATTTAACGTAAAGCCGGAGAAAGGCAGAGAACCAGGTTTGTGGATCAATGGTAATAAAGTGGGTTTTGTTGGTATGAAGATTCATGAAGGGATCTCCATGCATGGCTTTGCAATAAATATATCAAACAATACTGATCTGTTTAAAACGATAAAAACATGTGGAATAGAAGATGAAAGAATAGGCAATCTCACACGTTCAACAAAGAGTATGGTTTCCATAGATAGGGTAAAAAACATAATTGTATCTAAATTTGCAAAAAGGTTTGGGTACCTGCCTGATAAGTTTATTATGCAAGGGAGAGATGCATAGAACATGCTTCTGCCTGACTGGATCAACGTAAGGTACAATGAGGATACGATAAAACCTGTTCAGGATTATATCGAGTGCAATAATATAGCCACTGTATGCGAGAGTGCTTTGTGTCCTAATCGCTGGAGTTGTTATGGTAAAAAAGAATTAACATTCATGATCCTTGGTACGCAATGCACAAGACAGTGCGGTTTTTGTGGTGTTGAAAAAGGTAAACCAGAACAGGTTGATGAACACGAAGATCAGAAGATCCTCAATACGTTAAAACATTTTGGCTTGGATTATGCTGTGATCACATCTGTTACAAGGGATGATCTCAAAGATAAAGGGGCTCATCAGTTTGTAAAGGTTATCAACACGCTCAAAGAGAATGGCATACATGTGGAGGTACTTATACCTGATTTTGATGGCGATCCTGAACTGATAAAGATGATTGTAGATGCACAACCTGATGTCATAGCTCACAATGTAGAAACGATCAGCAGGTTGTATCCCATTATAAGGCCATTTTCAGATTACTATATCAGCCTTTCAGTACTTGAAACAATAAAACGTATAGACAGAAATGCAATAACAAAAACAGGGTTTATGATGGGGCTTGGTGAAAATCTATCAGAGATAATGGAGTTAATGCGTGAGATAAGAGAAACAGATTGCGATCTGTTAACTGTAGGTCAATATCTAAAGCCATTACCAGAGAGTTATGATGTAAAGGCGTATATACATCCCGAGACGTTTAAAATGATAGAACAGTATGCCTATACACTTGGGTTTAAAATGGTTAATGCTGCTCCATTTGTTAGGAGTTCATTCATGGCAAAGCAAATGTGGTTAAAGATAAAAGGGTAGGGATACCTTTATAAATAGAAAGGAGGATATATGTTGAAGAAGGATGTTTCAAAAACATTTGTTGTTCTCGAGGTGATAGTGGGGATACTCACAATCGTATACTGGGTTATGTTCTTCTTTGTGCCTGATAGTGTTCAGTCTTTTCCAGATGAACCAAGCTATATGATCTTTGAAAAGACATTCGTTGCTGCTGATATGTGGATGAGTATTGCCTTTTTTCTTTCTGCCTATTATCTGATCAAAAAAGACTTGAAGGGTGTACTCTGGGGCATTGTTGCAGGTGGGACATTTGTTTATCTTGGATTTATGGACTCTCTTTACAATATAGAGAACGGAAAGTATGCATTTATCTTTTACAGCAATCCAAGCCAGGTTGGAATGATATTTGAGCTTATAATCAACCTTGCGAGCTTTATATTCGGTGCGATAACAATACAATACATGTGGAAATTGATAAAAACAGAGCTGTCACAGAATAAGGTAATATCATGATGCAACCTGACATCATAACACCAATAGAGTTCGCCTCTCTTCCAGAAGGATGGGTAAAAAAGGTAGGCAGATTAAATCTTATAACCCTCAGTGGAAATGCTTATGATATGGGGCATCAGCATGGTATTATTGCAAAAGAACTTTATGTAAGAGGACTGATTAGATTCTTTGCAAAGTTCTTACGCACACTGAGGGTGGGACTTGAAGATATGATCAAATCCCCATACCTGCAAAAGAAAATAGGCAGGTTGTTTGAAAGATATGTAAAGATCCTTGAGTCCAACCTTGGCAGGAGATATACCAGTTTTATACTTGACGAAATGAAGGGCTTTGCACGTGGAAGCGGAGAGTCTTATGAACTCTTAAAAATTCTTATGTGTATGCCAGATGTTCTACAAATTCTCCTTGCAAGAGGATTGTCTGGAACCGTTGCCAATTCTATTGCAGCTTTGAATCCAGGATGCACCAGTGTGGCTGTATGGGGTAGTGCTACTGCTGATGGAGGGTTTATCTATGGAAGAAACCTGGATTTCTTTGATGATCATGCTATGGATGCAAACCCTGCCATAATTCTTTATAAACCTGACAGAGGTATGAAGTATGCTGCCTTTACTTTTATTGGGGTGCCAGGTGCTGGGATCACAGGTATAAATGAGGCAGGAATTACACTCGCCCTTCACATGATGCTCACCAGGGATGTATCAAGCTATTCAACACCTATTATGAACATAGCCAATGAGATCATAAGAAACGCGGAAAATATAAACGATGCAGTAAAGATCGCAAAACAGTTCAGGTTTTCTTCAGGATGGGGTATTGTTGTTACGGATGCAAAGCATAAGGATGCAGTGGTAATTGAATCCTCATCAAAGCATATTGTACCTCGTAAGGGAAGCGAGCACTTTATGATTAACACCAACCACTATAACACTGAACTTCTAAAAAAGCAGGAGTATGATTATAGCGTTTCAACAACAGCCTCAACAATAGGTAGATATAAAAGGGCTGAAGAGATCATAAGAGATAAATGGGGCAGGATCAAAGTTGATGATATAATCTTTTTACTCGGTGATCATTTAGAATACTACACAAGGAGGCAAAGGGCTCTTGGAAGTACTATAACAGCGGTCCATAATGTTAGTGGAATTGTTATGAAACCAGAAGAGTTAAAGGTATGGATGTCTCATGGTAGTGCGCCGTCGAATAATTCTGAATTCATAGGTGTTGACCTGAAAAGCTGGATGAATGGTGACATTAAATTACTTGATATAAAAAGTCCAAACTCATACGCGAACACTACGAATTTCGCTGCGTTTAAAGAACATTATGAACCAGCTTATGTAAAGTATTTTTATAATCATGATATACCGGGTGCGATTAAACATCTTGAAGAGCTCACAAACAAAGACAGAGAAGAACCGATCTATTTTATGCTTTTGGGTCAGCTATACATAAAGGTACACAGGTATAAAGAAGCAATAGATGCATTAAACAAAGCCCTTACAATGCCAGATATACCTCACAGGATCGGAGTGAGCAAGCTCTGGAAGGCAAGAGCCATGGATATACTTGGCGACAGAGAAGAGGCGTTAAAACTGTACAGGGAGATAGGCGAGATGCAGGGAATCGGCGCAAACCTTAGGAAAGCAGCAGTAAAAGGTCTAAAGCATCCATACAGGGAGAAACAGATTAAGGAGCACGATATAGATTTTGTGTTCTCTGACAACACTATTTATTAACAGTGCAAACAACATGTATTGACTGCTTGTTACAACAATGCTAATTCAACAACATGCTTGACATAAGATTATTGAGAGAAAATAGAAAGCTTGTTGAAGAGGCTCTTGCTAAAAGAGGTATGAATGTATCTCTGAAGACCTTTTATGATAAAGATACAAAGCGTCTGGAGCTTCTAAAGAGGGTGGAGGAGCTCAAGCATAAACGAAATCTTATATCAAAAGACATTGGTATAAAAAAGGCTAAATCAGAAGATCCCAGCGTTTTGCTGCAGGAAGTGAAATCTATAGGTGAAGAGATAGATGAGCTAAATAGATCGTTAAACGAACTTGAAAAAGAGTTAAACGATTTTGTATTGACACTGCCGAACATACCGCATGCATCTGTGGTCTATGGAAAGAATAGCGAAGATAATCCTGTGGTTAAAGTTTGGGGAGAAAAAAGGGAATTCTCATTCACACCCTACACACACGATGAGCTTGCCATAACCCTTGATATTATTGATTTCGAAACAGGTGCAAAGCTCGCAACCTCTGGTTTCTCTGTCTCTAAAGGACCTGGTGCACTACTTGAAAGGGCTTTGATCAACTTCTTTCTGGATATTCATACAAAAGAACAGGGATACACAGAGGTTTATATTCCATTCGTAGTCAATAGCATGAGTATGACAGGCACCGGACAGCTGCCAAAGTTTAAAGATGACCTGTTCAAGATAGAGGGTGAAGAATTATATTTGATACCAACCTCAGAGGTACCCATTACCAACATACACGCCAGGGAAATACTGGACAGATCACAACTACCAAAGTATTATACTGCTTATTCTCCTTGTTTTAGAAAAGAAGCAGGTTCATATGGAAAGGATACAAAAGGTCTGATAAGGCAACATCAATTTAACAAGGTTGAACTTGTGAAGATAGTGGAACCAGAATCCTCTTATGAAGAGTTAGAATCTCTGCTGCTGGATGCAGAAGAATTGTTAAAAAGGTTAGGGCTGCATTATAGAGTGGTTAGTTTGTGTTCAGGGGACCTTGGCTTTTCAGCAGCAAAAACCTATGACATAGAGGTATGGTTGCCTGGTCAGAACGAATACAGAGAGATATCCTCCTGTAGCAATTTCGAAGATTTTCAGGCAAGAAGAGCAGGCATAAAATATAGAAAGGCAAAAGGTGAAAAACCTGCTTATGTTCATACACTTAATGGTTCTGGACTTGCTGTAGGAAGAACGGTTGTTGCGATATTAGAGAATTATCAACAGGAGGACCAGAGCGTTGTTATACCAGAAGTCTTGCGTCCATACATGAATGGTGTTAAAGTTATAAAGCCGGTTAAGAAATAGTCTTGATCAGGTTATTTATGCTTGGAGAGGTGGCCGAGTGGCTGAAGGCAACCGCCTGCTAAGCGGTTTTCGTCGAAAGGCGAACGTGAGTTCGAATCTCACCCTCTCCGTTGTTTTTAAGGTCTTGAAAGATAAGGAATAAAATCACCTGCCAATGATAGTGAAATACCCACAATTATTGCATTCTTATCACCTTATGATATAAATATTCTATGATTAGATTTGAAAAAATACCGAAAGATATACTATCAAAAATGCCTCAGTTTTTTTCTCCCCTAACAGGCTTATCATTACCCACATCTTCTACTGGCAATTTTGGGGTTTATGGAACAGAAAAGAATAAAAAAGAAAAGAAGTCATCTCTGGTTATTATCAGAGGTGTGACCTTGTAGCGGGAGGTAAAGGCATTCGTTCCTGTTGCCTTGCGGCTTGACCACCTGATTTCAAAAGCTTGTAGCTGTTCCTCACTTTTAACAATCAAATCTACTTCAGCCCCATCACGGCTGCGCCAAAAATATAAATCAGAGGTATTACCGCAGAGAGCATTATACTTAGCAAATTCTGCTATGACCCAGTTTTCCCACAGGATACCTATATCGCTCTATTAGTCCCTGTTCTTTTATTTGATTTGTGATTTTTCGCTGATATGGCATATCACCAGGTGAAAGGCTTAAAGCTTTTTACAGATTTTTAACCCGAAAAATGCGTTTGCGAAATAGGGAAGTTTGTGTAATGAGTGATAACCCCGCGTCAAATATAGGTATTC
>JBMFUY010000054.1:0-12176 GCA_049966275.1 bacterium | reverse complement strand
TCGAAGAATACCTATATTTGACGCGGGGTTATCACTCATTACACAAACTTCCCTATTTCGCAAATGCATTTTTCGGGATTACCATTTTATAATTCTACAGCGAAACTTTTTCTTTTGTTACCTGTTTATACAAGAAAAAGGGAGGTAACACGTATGCTAAAAAGGATATTAACAATTATTTCGGTTCTTGGGTTGGTTAGTCTTCAGCTTACAGGATGTGGAAAACAAACAACAGGGCTTGATACAACATCCATAAATCAGACTACAGAAAGTTCTATCAGCTCATCTGTAAGTGATGCTGTTGTACTGTCATCCATTGCCAATAGTCAGACCGGTGTAGGAATACTTGGTCTGGATGCATTAAGTGGTGGTTCTTCCTGTCCACAGGTTACAAAAAATCTTATTGGCCAGAATCCAACCACATATTCAGTTACAATAGACTTTGGTAATGGTTGCATTCCTACTAATAGTTTTGCGCCGGTAACAACATCCGGAACAATAAGTATGACTGTAACCTTATTCACAGACGTAACTACCGGTAAGATCACAGAAGTAACTGTTGATGCACAAAAAGCCATTGTAAGGACAAGATGGGATGGAGCATCTCTATCAATAAATGGAACAACAGATATAGTAAAAACATTGTCATGGTCAGGCAACACCCTTTCTGATGTAACAAGGTCGGTAAATGTTAATGAAGAACGCATAGCACTATCGCCTACAGGCAGGATGATAATGCATCATCTTATCGCGCTGCACTTCACATATTCTGATACAATCTCTGGTAATACTATAATTCAGCGGATAATAAATGGTAATGGTAGTGTTGATCATGAGCTTGCAAAGGTAACAGCATCAGCAGTGATCACGAATCTTACACTGGTGAATGGTTGTTGTCATCCTGTAGATGGATCCATAACTATTACACTTACACGCGACAGCAACAGCAGTTTAATAGGAACATACAACCTCGTATACGCATCCAATAACCAGTGCAGTGATGTTGCATTGCTGAATGGAAAACAGATTACACTCAACCCATGTGATTAACCTGAAAATGTGTTTTCATAACGGCGAAAAGCCAATATTATTGGCTTTTCGCCTATTGAAATTTCCCTGTATCAAAATCCCTGAATATATGTTTTACTCTATCTATCTCATCCTTCCTCATAAATGTTTTCCTGTCATAGACAAGCTCATGTCCAAGTCCTGAAGCCTTGGAGGTCCAAAGAGGATTGTACGCGAGTAGCTCTACCTTGCGTATGTTATGTTGCTTTAAAAAATTTGCGATCGAAACAAGGTTTTCTTCTGTGGTTGTTATGTCCGGAATTAAGGGAACACGTGGAATTACTGGAATGGTTTTGTGTTCATGCAACCATAAAAAATTTTTTATAATAACTTCATTTGTTCTACCCGTATACTTTTTATGTAGCTCCGGGTCTATAAATTTTAGATCAAAGAAGATCATATCGAGGTGTGGTAGCAATGTGTTTACAAATAATGTATTATTGTACAACCCACACGTTTCAATATTCAGATGTATACCCACGGATTTTAACCTTGCAGATAGCCTGGATAAAAAATGCATATATACTGTAGGTTCTCCACCGGAAAACGTTATACCACCAGATGAATATCTGTAGAATGGTTCGTCCTTTATAAGTTCTGCAAACAGGGCGTCCACAGTGTACAACCTGCCTGCCTTTTTGAGTGCACCAGATGGGCATACCTCCACGCATTCCATACATCTGTTGCATAGTTCCCGATTAATCCTCTGAGGCGTTTTGAGCGATATTGCATGAAGTTTACATGTCTTTTCACAATCACCACAGGATATGCAAACCTTTGCATCAAACATAAGTTCCTGGTATGTATGCTTGGTTTCAGGATTATGGCACCACACACACCTTAGTGGACATCCTTTAAAGAACACAAGTGTGCGGATTCCCGGACCATCATCAAGGGAATTCCTTTTAAGATCAACGACCATTGCCTGTGTTGCTTCCATACTACATCAACTTTTCAATGTTTGAAATTTTTATACCCGCATCTGTTGCCTGTTGATGATCTCCAGCTGTAGATCCCTATCCAGTTCCACAAAATATGCATTGTATCCTGATACCCTTACCATAAGGTTTCTATAATTCTCAGGATGTTCCATGGCATCTTTGAGTGTCTCTGTTGTTACTATGTTGAACTGCATCTGCATTCCACCAAGTTCGAAATACGACTTTGCATAGGCAGTGATCTGATCAACGGTTTCCTCATGCGTATCCCTCGAATCCGGTGCAATCTTTACATTAAACGCAATATTGTTTGGCATCTTCTCTGGTTTAAGTCCTGCTATTGTTCTTATGCTTGAAAGCAGATCCACTCCCTTCACATTCTCAGGGGTTAAGCCAGGTGTGAATGGCTTATATCTCAACCTGCCACTTGGTAATGCACCTGAAAGTGTGCCAAATGCCACATGGTTTGACATACTCCAGAACCCTACAAGGTAATGCCCTCCCCTGTAGTTTGTTCTATTGTAAAAAGTATCAAAAACTGTATCAACAACCCTCTGGGCAAGCTGGTTTACCTCTGGATCATCTGATCCAAATTTGGGAATTTTATTCAGGATCATTGTATGCAGCTTTTCATAACCCTCAAAGTTGTTGTTTATAGCATCATGAAGTGTTTTGAAGTCTACCTTTTTCTCATCATACACGAGTCTTTTTATTGTCATCAAACTATCCACAATATCTGTTAAACCAATACATGCAACACCTGATGTATTGTATTTTGCGCCTCCCTCTGTAAGATCCTTTGCCTTTTCCATTGGTCCTTCAAACATGGATGAGAGAATGGGGGTTGGTCTTATAACCTGATGTGCAAATCCAAGGCTATTGTTGTAGTCTATTGTTTGATAGGCAAGGAAACGAAGTTGTACCTCGAATGCATGGAAAAAATCTTCAAATGTTGGGAATGCATCTTCCTCTATACTGCCTGTTTTAGGACCTATCTGTTCCTCTGCAAGGGGATGAACCCCATTGTTGAGTGCCATCTCAAGTGCAGCCACCATGTTAAACATCATGCTGTTTGTGTGGCCAAAGTGCTTGCCTGGTATGGTTGGTTCTACACAACCAGTCGCACACCACAAACGTGCATCCTCTTCTTTAAAGCCTATGCTTTTTAAAGATTGGATCATTGCTTTATCATTGTGTATGGAAGGTGTTGCAGTTGTTACCATATTTACCTCTATAAGCCTTCTCAAATAGGTGTCTGAGTTTATACCAGGATAATACCTTGCATTTATATTTGGATCACGAATAGTGAGCATCTCGGTAACCTTAAGGAATATATAGGTCATATCATTTACAGCACTATTGCCATGTTCATCTATACCCCCGAGCGTAATTGCCTGATCCGATGATGAACCTCCGAATAGCTTGTTCCCTATGTCTGCTACAAGTGGCAGATGATCCTGACACCTGAAGAAAAAGTTTCCTATAAGCTCTATTGCCTGTTTTACATATGCTTCCTTTTCTTCAGCAGTTTTAAGTTTTTTAATGTCTGCTTCAAAATAAGGTTGTAGCCAGAGATCAAGATGCCCAAGAGAGAGTCCCGCATTTGTGCTCTCATTGTGAAGTGCAATCCACAATATCCATAAGGATTGTACTGCCTCGTAAAGCGTTTCTGCACCATGAGCAGGCACCTTTCCCAGTATATTGGCAAGCCTTCTGTAATGCTCTATTTTACTGTTATCTAAACCCTTTTTTTCCGCTTCTAAAGCTAACCTTGATGCTTCATCCTTCAGATGATTTGCGTAATTAAGCACGCCCTGAAGTGCTATCTCTATTGCGCTGTAGAATGTTTTTTGCTTTTCATCCACTGTTTTATTTTTCAGTCTTACAGCATCTTCTATTACAGGTATAAGACCAGACTTAAGGATCCTTGGGAAATCTGGGATAGTGTGCGAAAGGGCAACGGTCTTCCACATAAAGTATAAAACAAACTTCTCGTCTAATTCCTGATAGCGAGGAAAGTTGTTTGTAACGCGAGCGAATTCTCTTACATTGCGTTCAGACCAGAATGGAAACACCTTTTTATCCAGTAATTCCACAGTATAATCATCTATATTGTAGGGCTGCAGTTTCCTTGTGGATATGGTTTTTAATTCAGGCCATAGTGTTATCCCATGCCCTTCTGGATAAATGACCACACCAATATCTTTTGAGGTTGTTGTGCCAGCAAGCATACTATTGGGTTGGATGATTGGCTTTTTATTTGTGAGGATATAATTTAATGCCTGTGCCTGTCTTAATATCGGAGGTCTGCGTTTTCCCTCCTTATCCAGCTCAAAACCTGTTTCCATAAAGTAGTTTGTTATAAGCTCTGGTCTCTCAGGGCATATAGAGGGCTTTGAGGTGAAATGTAGATTGCGTTGTAACTCAAGATCAGGGAAATCCGATATTGTGTATCTTTGCAGGTATGGTTCATCAAGGTATTTTACATTGTCAGAGGCTTTTGCTTTTAGCTGTCCCCTACGAGTGATCAATGATGGTTTACCATCCTGCTTCGTGTCTTTGATAATACCTTTGATAGCTCCTGTGTGTATACCTTTGTTATTCTGCTTTTGTGGGACAAAATTGTTCAACAGGTATGCGAATCTCGAAAGATAGCTGAGGTTCCCTTTAAATGTTAGTTTGTTGGTCAGCAGGTAATTCAACATTTCTTCTGGTGATAGGGTTGCAAACTCTTTAATAATCTCAGGCGACTTGTATATAATAGTAAGGTCTGCCTTTTCTGGAATACCCTGCTTTACCTTTAATTTGCCATCTTTAAACACCATATAAAGCTTTACAGATTTATCACGGGTTTGTATGGCAATGGTTTTGTTAAATGTATCATACTCATTTTTGATCAGTGATTTAAACTGTTTATTAAACGTGAATTTTAAAGACATTGCCTTAAAGATCAGATACATTATGTTCTGTAAAACCAACGGATTTGTTAGAATACCCTTTTGTGTTTTGACCTCCATACATACCTCCTTTATTTAAAAAACAAACCTTATAAAACTTAAGTGCCTGCTATTTGCACCATTTTATATCTTAACAACCCCATAATTTTTCTGCTTTTTCATGCTGTGCATTCCCAGTAATTCTCTTTGAATGTTTGCGAAAAGTAACTCAATTATTCTGTCCACGAGTTTTTCCGGGTGAGGGTAAATATAGTCAAGCAGATTGTTGTTATTACCTGCTATGTATCCATGAACAAGACTCCAGAAATAAACAATATAAAATCGCGCTTCTTTATCCGTGAGATTGGCAACAGGTTTTGCAACCTCCTGTATGGCACGTGTAAAAAGTTTAATTACCTTTTTTGCAACTGCTAACTCTGCATAAGCAGCCTTTTCCATGGGGGTTCCGATATAATCTTTATACTTTGGTACATGCCATGTGAACATGAGATTATAGAAATTGACCTTCTTAAATCCAAATTCAACGTACGCCCTTACCATTGCTTCAAGCCGTTCCACAGGAGTTTTTTGAAGCTCATACCCTTTCAGGCATGCATTGTATAATTCTGTAAAGCCCTTTGTTAGAATAGCTAAATACAGTTCATCTTTATTTTCGTAATAGTTATAGATCGTTGTGGCTTTCACCCCTAATTTACTGGCTAATTTCCTCATGCTGAACCCCTCAAATCCTTCCTCATTGATCAATTTAAGAGCATGTTCCAGAATTTTCTGTTTTATAGAGTTTATTTCATTTATATTACGTGCTGGTCTCGGCATATTCAATCTTCCTTAAATAACAGTGTTATTATAACAGCGTTATTTTTTAAAAGTCAAGTAAAATATTAGACATTAAGATTCTTATTTACCCGTACAAAATTTTCTGGTATTATGTGCTGGTATAAAAAACCACGGAGATAAAATAAGGAGGGAGTATGAAATTAAAAGTTGTATCTATTCTTGCATTTCTTTTGACCGTGATATTTATTAGCTGCAATAAGGTAGAAAACCCTAAATCCTTATGTGGGCTCACATCTTTACACATTGTAGGTCAAACAAATACTGTTCAGTTCCCATCTGCAAGGGTGTTTGGCGTGGGAACAAAGATTACAATGTCTGCCTATGCAGGTGAGACGGATTTTGAGAGAAATATGGATTGTTATATGCAGGCTTTGAGTCCTTACCTCTCCAGAACAGTTCCTAACATTGTTGTTTTCCCTGAACATGTGGGTTTACCGCTTATTTTCTCCGGGGATAGGGGAATATCCGCGAGAAACGCTCAAACTGTTATGAATGCTATGGTAGATCTGCTTGGTGCATACATGACAGCAGTTGATTATTACAGCAAACAGTATCCAGCACTCAAATCAGAACCTGCACGATATTTATTCCTTGCCGCAACAGATACAATGTGGAAGCCATTTTACGATACATTTTCCACGCTCGCAAAAAAGTACCACACATACATAGTTGCCTGTACCGATGTATGTGACAAAATAACAGCATCAACGAATCCTCAGGATATACAGACCTTTGGTACACCAGGAGAGACGAGTGTGTATCTACCAGAAAATAGTAACATATATAATACTGCATTTGTCTTTGGTCCTGAAGGCACAATCATTGGAAGCGTAAAAAAGGTTAATTTAGTTCCAGAGGAATACTCGCTTTTAAACCTTACAGGAGGTACGCTCCAGGAAGTTCAGGCAATTACCATACCAGGTACACCTGTTAAGTTAGGAATTGCCATAAGTCTGGATGCGTTCATCTCTTCTTATCTTAATCGGTTGGTTGGTCTTGGTGCAAATATTGTTATCCAGCCAGATGCGAATGATGGATTATGGGCTAACAACCCTAATGACTGGCAGCCTGATGGCTGGCTTGCATCAACAATGGGAAGTATTCAACCAACGTATACAACCCTTATTTATAATGTTAATCCTATGATGACCGGGAATTTGTTTGATGTTGTATTTGATGGTCAGAGCGCTATTACAGCAAGGCTTGATCCACGCGTATCTCGAAGTATAAATTATATTGGTAATGATCCACTCACCCCTGCGTACAACAATATTTATCCTGACGGTGGTTTCCTGGTGATTGGACCATGGGTTATGGCTGATCCTGGAATTACAGATACAACCATGAGTTTGTCGCAAAGAAGAGCTATACTTGCACGGGAAGGAGCATCACTCACGCAAACAGGCGTAAATGCGGATCAATACATATCAACCATAGTATGGGCTGATGTACAAATTCAAATCGCCCCATAAGAAAAAAAACTTGATTAACCCAAAAAAATGCATTTGCAAAATAGGGAAGCTTGTGTAATGAGTGATGAGGTGCCCACCCGAAGGGAAGGGGCGTGCGTCAAATATAGGTATTCTTCTAAAATCAGATAAGGAAAACACACCGGGTAATAGCATATAAACATACATAGGGCTAAAACCTCGTTTCTATAAGGAAACCTGTAGCTATCGGTTGGATCGCACGACCGGGTACCCCGAACGAATGAGCAAACTTCCCTATTGCATTTTTGGGGTTAAGGTGTATTTTCATGTAACACAGAAGAAAGTGCTTTGAGTATGTTGATATGCTTCTTCATCATGATAAAATGTTTATCGTCATGACTGCCTAACATATGCATTATCCTGTGATTTATATACGAACTTATTATTTGCCTCATCTGAGTCAACATCTCTATTCTATATCTAATTGACCATGTATAAGGGAAGAGTAGTTTCAGTAATAATTTCAATGCTCTTGCACCTGTGATCGTACTGCGTATGTTTGCTAAATTCTTGTTTGACGATCTACCACCAAGATGGATAATCCTACCTTCAGGGTGGATTATTACCTTATAACTATACCTTTTCATTTTTACAGACATTTCCATCTCTTCACCATACATGAATAGTAATTCGTTAAATCCAGAGATTTTGATAAATGTTTCCTTTCGCATCATCATGGCACATCCATGAATAAGCTTAACCTTGCAAGGGAGATTATGCCTTATACAATCAGATACAATCTTTTTTTGATATGAAAAGAAGAACCTCACAATGGGTGTTAAAAGTAAATCTGCGATCTGCACAAACAAACTGATAAAAACAGGTGCCGGGGAATAGGTTGTTTCCTTCTGGTTTTGATCCAATATGACTGGTCCCAACAAACCAACCTCTGGATGATCGAGTAAAAATCGTACCATTTCAGAGATGCCCTGAATGATAATTGTATCAGGATTCAAGAAGAACAACACCTCTCCTTTTGCATACTGCGCACCGATATTATTCGCTTTTCCAAAACCCAGATTGGCTTTATTCTCTATTATCTTAACCCACGGGAATTTTTCTCTGACGGCTTCAACACTTCCGTCAATTGAGCCATTATCAGATACAATGACTTCATAAGAAACAGGGTTTTTATCAGAACCTATGCTATGTTCAATAGATTCAATGCAGTTAACTAACTCTTCTTTTACATTGTAATTTACTATGATTATAGAAAGTGTCGGGTTTGTTTGTTTATCCATATAAGATTTTTAACAGGCAGAAAACAAATTAGTCAATCAAAAATTTTATATGCCTGCAATTTCAAAACGAATGTGCAAACTTTTCTATTGCATTTTTCGGGTTTAGAGAATCAGACTATTAGACATAGGGGAAATTTTAAGGCGTTTTTTTATTCAAACCACTATTACCTGTTTACCTGTAGCTGGTAGCCTCGCAAAGATGATTATTCATACTTTTCCTGCCACCTTCAGATATACCACTCCTGAGGAGAAAGAGATAGATGGCTTTCGCACTTATGATACTAAATTCTCACAGTATCTTTTTCTGTCTGCTGGTAAACCGCATCAATCCTGTCCTGAATTTTAATGGTATTTTCTATAGCAGTAGCAATCCTGCAATAGGTTTGTATTTCTTCAAGGGATAATGTTCTATCTTTTCTGTCCTTCAGCCATTTATCACAAACCTGATAACCACCGATCTGATATTCAAATACCTCTGGCTTTATACCTTCAAAATATTGTGTGTCGTTAATGTATAGAAGTTCTGCTTTGCTGTCATACCTGAGTTTTTCTACTCTGTTATCTCCCTTCCTCTGAAACCGTGCAACCGGTTGATCAAGTTTTGATGATTTAAGCAGGTGTAGGTCAACAAGCTTATTGCCATATTCAGACATTGTTTTGAACAGCATATAGTCTTTTGTAAAAGGTATTCTTGGAAAGTCTATCTTCAAAAACTCGGCATACCTGGTGCGGTAGATATTGGAATAAAGGATAGCATAGATGTAATAAAAGACTTGTTCAGGCGTTGGTGCCCTTTTAAAATTCCTTGTCAATTCTTCGAGCAATGCTGGAGATAGATTCGGTTTTCTTGCTGTATACTCTGTGCGTGGCTCAAAAAGCATCATTATGGTGCTGAAACGGTGTTTTTTAGGATTATCCTTCTTTTGATATAGGTAAAGAGGAAAGAGATAAGAACTTGAAGCAGTATTTGCAGCTAATAAAGCCGCATCTGTAATATTTTTAGTTACGAAGGTATGACAATATTGTCCACCTTTAATTATTCTTGATGTAATCAGCCCTAAATTCTCATGCATCATGTGTTGCATAACTTCTTTTCTTGGACGTTCAATTAGTGCATCATGATAAAAAATCCACTGCTCATCAAAAGGTCTGTAAAGTAGTTTTGTAATAAATTTGTCCCAATCTGATTCTTTCATGATCGCACTTCTTGCATCCGATAACTTAAATTTGGAGGTGTCGTTTAATCCGTATGTTTGCCTGATTATATCATCATGGAGGCTTTTATCTTTGAGTTGCATTATACGCCTCATGAGCGCCTTTCTGTCAGAATCAATAACAAAACCATCCCTTGCTGTAACTATACCAACACTGTTTACAGGAAATACATCAGTAATTTTAAGATACGTCTGATATTGCTTTGAACGCTTTTCATCTCCTGGTATAAAAAGATAAAACTCTGATTTAGGCTTTATCTCCTGCCATTTTGTTGTTTTTATATCATTTTTCAAAAGCCAATCATACTTCTCTTCACGTAATCCCCATATCTCTGAATAAGAAACTTTACACTTACTGTCATTGTGGCTCAGCGAAGCAATCCCTCTGTTTTGAGATTGTTTTGTTGTTTCGCTCCTCACGATGACACCTTTCTTTTTTATAAATAGAGCAATTGCCACTCCCTGCTGTATGTCAAAGACATTCTCATCCTTTGAACCATCAGGACATTTTTCTTTTTTCTTGCTATTACCGTGTAGATCAAGAAGATAAATTTCATTAAAGCTATTCATGAGCGACTGTCTCATGCCTCTGAAGGTTGGATTGTCAAGATAGCTGTGGTTTGTAATAAATCCTAAAACCCCTTCACCCACCTGATCAATCTTCCATTGAGCAAAGCGGATAAACTTTACATAATCATCCTGCAACCATTTTGGATTCTTTTCATTGAGAGGTTTTCCATCAACCTGATAATATGCCCGTATCTCTTTAGAGATCCATTCTCCAATATTTGTTGAATGCCCTGAATATGGCGGGTTTCCAAGTATAACAAGTATGGGCTGTTCTTTTTTAACCTTACCTGCCAGATGCGATTCTTCTGAAAGCGAGGACATGCCAGGCAAGGAAATCTGCTTAAGTTCTTCCATCTCAAGGGTATTGGTAAGATACAATTTAACCCTGTCATCCCTCTGCAGTCTGTAACCTAACTCTTCAAGTAAAAAAGACATCTTTAAATGACCCACTGCATAGGGAGCCATCATTAACTCAAAGGCATAAAAGTCTTTCAGAATATGGTTTTTTATAAAGTCCTCTTTGCCTCCTTCGCCGTATTTTGAAACAAACTCATTAACTGCAAGTTTAGCAACCTCTGCTAAAAATGTAAGAGTCCCTGCAGCAGGGTCCAGGACTGTTACAGAATTGCTTGCAAAACCATCAGGTCTTTTGAATTCCTCTTTCAGGACGCTATGTAATGAACGGACTATGTAAGACACAACAGGTTCTGGCGTGTAATATACACCCCTCATCTCCCTTGTCTCTGGATCATACTCTGCCAGGAACGTTTCGTAGAAATGAACTATAGGGTCTTTACCCCTGCCTTCATGGAAATATTTGTGCAGTATCTCATTTGTATCCGTAACAGACAGGATTTCTGCTATATCGTCAATGATCCATTCCATCTGTTGAGGTATGTCTTCAAGCGAAATAAATCTGAAAACATCTCTTAATATTCCGATTGTCTGAGGTATGTTGTAAAAGGCATCCTTTCTTTTAAATTCATTTTTAGAGCGTGTTCGTGCTGCAAACAATCCGTATGTTATGGTCTGAGCATATAAGTCTGCAAACTCATCCTCTGTCAGGCTACTGATGAGGTAGTCTTTGAAAGCCTTATAAAAGCCACTGATAAAACCCTTACCGGTCTGTCCTTCTTCTCTCAACTCCTGTGCTATAACCTCATCCTTAAGAAAGCGTGTCCTCTTTGCAAGCTCTATTGCAAGGGTTCTTGCATCAGAGACTTTAGGAATAGAAAAGGAAAAGAACCTCTCAAATAGTTGCAAAAGCTCAGACTCTTTTTCAATCGGAGGCATGGTCTTAAGCTTATTAAGTATAACAGGTCTACCTATGAGGACTTTATCTATCAACTCTCCATCACGGTAAAGCCTGAACTCAAGGAAGTTGGTAAGTATTAAGTTGGGAAATGTATGTCGGTATCTTTTGAGCTGTTCAGTGTCCTGTATAATATCGAGATCGTCAAATGTGGGTGCTTTTGCCTCTATATAGCCGGTAATATGCTGTTTTCCATCCCAGACCCTGAAATCAGGGTTACCAGCCTCTGTTTTCTTGGGTAAGGTAGTTATGTAAGCATAATGCTTATCAACGGAATTGCAATATTCTTTAAGCAGACTTTCAAGGGCAGAGTAGTAGCTTTCTTCTCTTGCATCCCCACGATCGCTTGTATCAGCTATTTGCTTTAAATAAGTCTTCAGCACACTAATAAACCCTCATATGCTAAAAGTGTTTATCAGTAAAGGCTCAGACGGTCAAGGATAAAAGTATATTTAAATTTGTCTACTTTTGTTAAACCCGAAAAATGCAATAGGAAAGTTTGCTCATTCGTTCAACCCTGCGATCCACCTAAGATACAAAGACTTTTTG
>JBMFUY010000053.1:0-12226 GCA_049966275.1 bacterium | reverse complement strand
ACCCATGCTCTGCATGGGTACCCCGAGTGAATGAAAAAATTTCTTTATTGCATTTTTAGGGTTAAAGAACCCACAATCAAAAACGCCTCATTGTGCAATTTTTACATATCATGACCTTTTTTCATTGTATGTTTTCTTCGCTCGCTTTTTAACTTATTGAATTTTCTTGTGGATTTTTTACAAATAGGGTGGTATGTTTATTGCTACCCAATAAACTGGAGGTTTTTATGAGCAAAGCCTTTACATTGATAGAGCTGATGATTGTAATAGTGATTATAGGGATAATAAGCCTCATTGCTATGCCAGGTATATCACGCTGGTATACCGGTTTTCATGAAAAGAGTGTTGCAGATAACATTGTAAACACGCTTGTTACTGCAAGGATGAAAGCAATTAGCTCTAATAAAAACCAGATCGTTGTTTTCAATACCCAGAATAACACATATTACACGATCAATGATAAAGACAATGATTGTGTGACGCTTCAACAGGTAGCAAACAATAGTTGTGTTCAACCGGGCGAACAGGGCCCTATAAACACCATGCCTCCAACAATTCAATTTGGCTATGTACCTACTTCAAACATTGTACCAGCACAGTTTTCCTCTATAATGCCGAGCCCATCTGCATGCACATTCTGTTCAGGTAATATAGGTGCGATTGAATTCAATTCAGCAGGCAAGGCATTTGATATGAGCAATCCTGGTGCTCAGGGTGGTGCTATTGTGGTGATCCCATCCAAGGATCTTGCAAACAATGATCCATCCCGTGAGATAATCATTGGCTTTATCAGTATGACAGGGCTTGTAGAAAGTTTTGGGAGGTAGCAATGAGAAGCTTTAATCTACATAATCAGGATGGTTTTACATTAATTGAGGTGATCGTATCCATTATTTTATTTGTCATTGGCATACTTGGTTTAATGGCTTTGCAGGTATTTGCTGTAAAAGGAGCTTATCTTGGCAACAGGACTACAGAGGCAGTTGAGCTTGCGAATAGCATGGTTAATGTAATGCAGGCAACACCTTACAATCCGGTTAATCCTGGCATATTCACGCCAGGCAGTCATCCACAAACAGGCGAAGGGTGTTTGCAGTGTCCTTCAAGCTGTCAGGTAACTGCACAGGGAACATGTGGAGCAAGCTACAACTATAAAATAGCCTGGAATGTAGCCCAGTTATCCATGGGCACAGGCAGTGTTGTAAACGATCTGCGTATAACTATTACAGTAAGCTGGGTTGATGGCTCTCTGTCCAGGAGTGTAACAATGTATACAAGTAAACTTCCATTTTAATCTTTAAAGGAGCAGATATTATGACTAAAATTATATCCACACATGAAAGAGGCTTCACACTCGTTGAGATGACTGTTGCGATTGTGATTGCATCTATCATGATGATCGCTTTGATGGCAACATTTATACTCCAGAGCAAAGCGTATCAGTCAACGCGTGAGGTTCAGCAGATGCAGGCTAACGCAAGGTCAGCACTTGATAATCTTGAATTTATGGTAATGGAGGCTGGCTTCGGGCTTACCTCATCTGTTAATTACACAACAGGCAATAATCTTACGGATGTGCCTGGCCAGGAAGGTATTGATTTTAACACCTCTGATCCAGCGTACACATGCACACAGTGTATGAACAACGGCACAAGTGATAGACTTGTCTTTTTATCTCGTGATCCTTCTCAACTTGGTTTTATAGCAGGCACATCATCAAATGGTTTGTATTTTACATCTCAGGGCGTGGCAAACCCGGGCTTTAATCTGACAGCAGGCAATGTTGTTTTTATACTTGATGCAAACAGGATCAACCATGTAGTCATGCAACTGGCTTCTAACCCTGTGGTAACAAACATAGCTGGCATGCAGGTTACAGGGATTACCTTTTCATCAACAAGTTCATTTTACAATGAGGTTTCAACATGGAAAATTATGTCCTCACAGTTCAACAATGGCTATATCATGCCGGTTAATGTTTATCAGGTTTACATTGATCAGACCAACCCTCTTCATCCAACACTCATGCTGAACATCAATGGTATAAACAATGGCAGTGCTTCTGTGAATGTGCCTCTTGCACAGGATGTTGAGGATTTTCAGCTTGCATTTCTTATGAACAACGGCACATGGCTTAATGGCTCAAACGGGTGGCCCGTAACTGTAAGTCAGACACAGCTTGTGAGTGATCCCAGCTCAAACAATTCCTCAAACATCAAGGCTATAAGAATAGATATTGTTACAAGAACAGATACACCATTGCCCAATAGAATTTATGAACCCATACTACCGCTTGAGGATCACACAGGCACATTACCACCGCCAGATGGCTACATGAGAAGGCTCTACACTCTAACCATAAACCTGCCTGACCTTGTTCCGTATAAAAGTATCTTATACACAAATGATGCACTGTAAAGGAGGTATACTATGAACAATCAAAAAGGATACATACTGGTTTTAACCCTGCTTATGCTCGTAGCATTAACTGTTGCAGGTATGGGAGCAATGATGCTTGCATCGTCTGATGTAAGGGAAGCAGGCGTGGAAAAATTTCAGCAGGTTACATTTCAAACAGCGGTTACAGGTTTGAACGAACTTTCTGCTGTAATGCAGAGTTACGCTGTTCAACCACCATCCTATCCACAGAATCAGGTGGATGTAACTATCTCTAATAACCCTACATACCTATGGTATAAAGGACATTATTCACAGGACTATTCCTCTGGAAACTTTTCTGGCTTATCATTAACATCCCCGGCTGCAATCCAGAAGCTTGCTGTGTCAGCACCGCAGCTTATGGCTGGCCAGGAGATTTCAAATGCACTGGGTCCACAGATATACACACAGGTATACCCGATTGTAGTAACAGGTGTGGGACCCAATGGAAGTGCAATAGAGGTAGAAAAGCTTATATACCTTGGTATGTAAAAAGGAGGCAATTATGAAAACAGGCACAAAAATAAAACTTGGCTTAATGGTTTCTATTGGATTGTTTATTGCCCTGACCTTCATGCCATCCAGCATTGCAGATGACACTGTATTGTTCCTGCAACCCGTCAACAGTGCCCCCCCACCTTCTGTGATGATCTTGATGGATGAATCCGGCTCTATGTATGATTTGCCCTGTGCGGTACCTGATTGTCAGCAAGATTGCGGTCTTGGTGCACTTTCACAGCCGAACAATCAGCCATTCTTTTTAAATATGGGGTATAATCCATCATATCAGTATCCTGTTTTTGATCCATGCGTTAATGGCCAGAATTCCTCTGGTTGTGGTGTTTTAAATCCACCTCCTGATTTTAATAATTATACCGGTGTGCCTGGTGCATTCTATCCAAACCATGTGTATACTGAAACAGGTTGCCGTTCTTGGACTGATTTAGGAAGTATATCATATGCATGTAACAATTACACCAATAACCCTTCTAATTGTATAAATGGACTTAAAAATTACGGTTACTATTATTCCTATAATTATTACTATAATTATCCAGTAGCTATTTATTCCGGTAACCTCTTAAACTTCTACCCCCCAAAGTATGTTGTCCTGAGAAAGGCTATGGCAGATATCATAACATACAACCAGCAGGTATTATTGCCACAGGGAAGAGAGGTGAGGATAGGACTTGCAGACTTTAATTCTGGTACAGGGGGAAATATACTTAAGGATCTACAACCGCCATGCTCCCAACTTGGTAATGCAAACCCGCAGGACTATGATTTCAAGGGAAAATTCTATAACAGTTTATATGGGAGTAATAGCTACTCAGCAGACATGCCAACCTCTACGCCTCTTGCAGATGCATTACTTGATATTGGTGCATATTTTGCAAATAACAATCGATACTTTTGTAATCTTGTAAATGGTTGTGGTACAAGCACGCCCAATACTTGCTGTCCAAACTGTACATGTAATATGGGGTTTTTAAATCCACCTGGTCCCCAAGGATCAAGTTCTGACTCCTGGTGTGGTACATACAATAAGAATCCATGGCAATGTGAAAAGATGTTTATCATATTAGAGACAGATGGATTGGCGAATTATGATAAATATATAGAAAACGGTCCCTCATATCTCAGAAATTTCCCACCAAGCAACAACAATTGTTTATTACCCGGTAATGATTGTGAGTGTACGAGTTATAATCATGAGAACAGCTGGAATGGTCCTCATTATACAGACCCCTGCTTTGCAGATGAGATCGCAAGCTTTTTGCATAACAATAATATCCGAACAGATGCAGAATGCCCATACAATCAAGGTGGGCCAACCCTTGATGTCTATACAATAGGATTTTATGGTAGCAGTGTCCAAGGAAGTGGAGCAAGTAATTGTTCAGGAACACCTCTTTATCAATCAAGCACAAATGCCTGCAGGTTGCCGTATGATGTCTTACAAAACGCTGCGTCCAATGGTGGTGGTTTGTTTGCACCTGCCAGTAATTATAAGGAGATTGAAAATGCCTTTTTGAAGGCACTTGCAGATATTATTGCCAAGACGCATTCGTATGGCACGCCGAGCCTGCCAAGCATAAGGACCGCGAGTCAGGCAAATGCATACATTGCCTCATTTATACCAAGTGTAGATAACTTCTGGCAGGGGCATTTAAGGGCATACACTGGTGCAGTTATTACAACCACATCTGGTCCTGTGTTTACCCTGTTTGATAGAAATGGTGTTGCCTTCACAGGTTCCACTGGAACACAAACCTGTTCATTCTCAGAATACGTGCCACCCCCTCTCTGGGATGCGTCTGATTGTCTTATGAATCCTGTGGGTCCATACTGTGGAACAACGCCTACCTCTCCAAGGTATACGCATGTTTATACCATTACCCCACTTTCAAACCCGGGGTTTGGACCTGTTTCAAACAATGGTGCAACAATCTTAAAGATACCAGGTAATTACACCATTCCGCTCACAACTGCCAATCTGTTTACAACATCCAATAGCAACCTTATACCTTCTTATTTCGATGTAACAGATACAACAACCATGAAAAACATTATCAATTATGTGCTTGGAGCAAAGGATAGCAAGGGACATGTGCTCGGGGATATAGACCACTCTGACCCAACAGTTGTTGGTGTGGATAATGCAGATATTTTAACCTATCTTTTAGGTGGTGATTGGTTGCCAGGTGGAGAGGGTTATCAGCAATACCTGAACAGGATCTACAACCAGCCTCAAATTGTTATTGTTGGTGGTGACGATGGGATGATCCATGCATTTGATGCTGGTTCACTCACTGCTGCAACCGTGCAAAATGGCAACTATGTGCCTTATTCTGCCCAGTACTCTTATGGAACAGGTCAGGAACTCTGGGCGTTTATCCCTTATGATATATTGCCCAAGCTACAATACATGGCTAATCCTTCACTTGTTAACCTTACAACTACAACATCAGCTCAATACTGGACCGTAGCAGGCACCTTCCCAACAAACAACACAACGCATGTATTTTACATTGATGGCTCTCCTATGGTGAGGGATGTATGGCTTAATGGCGTTGACAATGGACTTGGATTGGCTCCGCCAGCAGCATACTGGCACACGGTTTTGATCATAGGTGAAAGATTGGGTGGTGTATACTATATTGCACTGGATATAACAGATAGACTGCATCCTAAATTTATGTGGGAGTTCACGGATCAGGATATGGGATTTACATTTGATCAGGTATTCACTCATTCACCACCAATAGGTCCTGTATGGCTTGGATTTGACCCACAGAACACCTCTACAGTTACAACAACAACGAGCTGGGTTGTATTTTTAAACGGAGGCTATGATCTGTCTGCAACAACACCTATATCTAACTGGCGAGGCAGAGGCTTTTATGTGGTGGACATTAAAACAGGTAAGAAGTTATGGGAAGACCACAGTATGCTATATCCTACACCAGCAAGCCCATCTGCTGTATCAAGATCTTTAAGCGGATTCTCAGAGGCGTATCTACCTGATATTGGAGGCAATGTCTGGAGATACAACTTTGGAACAAAGACAAACCCGGGTGCTTATGACAGTAGCACTGGTGAGGTGCGCACGTGCATATCAAGTAGTGATACAAACTGCTGGTCAGCACAGGAGATATTCGCAGGTCCTCCATCAACATCCACTGCGTTTCCGCAGGCATTCTACTATATACCAAGTGCCACATTCATGCCTTTCCCGCCGTATGATGTGAGAATTTCACTTGGTGCAGGTGATAGAATGAATCCACTATCCTGTTCACCTGTTAACAGGTATTACTCCTTTATAACGCCTCAACTTTATGCAACTCAAACAACTTACGGAACAGCCATACCCCTTACAGAGTCAAACCTTACACAACTGGGCGGTGGTACACTTGCATCATTGAACAGCAATGGCTGGTTTGTGCAGTTAAATACATTTACAGGCACTGGACAGGGAACCAAAAATTTAGCACCAAGCACATACTTTAACAACATTATTTACTTCACGCTGTTTACCCCGGATCCCAAAGCCTGCACCACAGGGACCTCAACACAGTTCTCCTGCAACGCGTTTGGTGGAACAGGTGTGCTTGTTGGTTTGTCATACACAGGCTCTATTGGAACCGGACAATTTTACTATGCATCTTTGGGTTCTGGAATACCATCAGCACCTGTTGTAACCACACAGATAAAGCCGGGCTACTATAATATGAACATACTTGCAGGTTCATCTGAAAACACATTCACAGGTATACCTGGCGGGCAATCAGGTGGCTTTGTTGCGAGGACATTATACATGCTGTATATCCCGGAATACCTGCATGACCTGCTTGTACAACAACCATGGTCAACGCACGCATTACACTAACGGATGATAAAGGGGGATTTGGTGTACCACCAAATTCCCCTTTGGTAAAGGGGTGGATGCGAAGCAGACGGGGTATTTAATTCCCCTTTGGCAAAAGGGCTGGACTGCCGAAGGCAGGATCGGGTATTTTCTGTCATTGTGAATGAAATGAAGAATCTGCTTCATACGTGTCATTCCGATCCTCCTTACTTAACCCGAAAAATGCAATAGGAAAGTTTGCTCATTCGTTCGGGGTACTCAGCCGTGCGATCCAACCAATAGCTATAAGTTCCCTTATAAAAAACGAGGTTTTAGTCCTATGTGTGTTTATATGTTATTACCAGGTGTGTTTTCCTTATCTTATTTTAGAAGAATACCTTTATTTGACGCACGCCCCTTCCCTTCGGGTGGGTATCCATCACTCATTACACAAACTTCCTGTTTTGCAAACGCATTTTGTGATTTATGGATTATTGCATAAATTAGAAGGAATGCCGGTGCAAAGAAAAAGCTTGACAACAAGTAAGTAAGTGATTATATATACTATTATGGAAAGACAAACAACTGAAATAAGAAAGGAACAGATTAAAAAGGCGGTACTGGAAATTATACACCAGGAAGGACTGGGGCAACTGTCCACAAGAAACCTGGCAAGAAGGGTAGGCATAACTGAGGGGGCAATATTCCGTCACTTTAGATCGAAACGGGATATTATGCTCAACATCATGCAGGATGTAAAGACCGGCCTTATGGCTGAGCTGAGACAGATTACATTAAGCGCTGAAAGTTCAGAAAAACGATTGTTTTCCTTTCTTTGCAAGCACGTTAAGTATTTGATAGAAAATAGAGGTATAACAATATTACTCTTTTCAGAGGCTGCACATATGAATGACAGAACTTTAAAGGATAATCTGCATGAGATATTGTCTGAGCAAAAGTCCCTGATCAGCAAGATTGTTAAAGATGGTATAGCAGAAGGTATATGGAACAAAAAACTTGATGTTGACGATATTGCAACAATATATATGGGTATTCCAATAGTCTTAAACATAGAGCTTATATTGAATCCAGACAGGTTCAATGTGAATAACTTCTGCAGACGAATGTTCGTCCTGATGCAGCGTATGATCAGTAAATAATTTTTAGCGATGATACCAGAAAAAATCTATCGGTTACCATGTAAGTAAACGATTACATTGTAGGAGGAAAAAATGATGCTTGTAAAAAATGTAAGTTTAGAAATTAGGGTGAAATTATGCAATTAAAAAACGTTTGTACAATGATTTTATCTACAATATTTATAGTATTACTTTTCAACCTTCAGGCAAGGGCAGGGGATATTTATACACTTGATTCAGCTATTCAGGAGGCTATCCACAACAACTATTTAATACAAACGACCATGGATCAGATCAGGGCTGCACAGGCACAGAGGCGTGCTGCTACTGCTGGTATGCTGCCTGAACTTTCATTTGATTATTCTGCTATAGGTTTGAAAAATCAGCCGTATCTAAAAATACCACACAGGCCATTGCCGGTCTTCAGTGGTGGTAAACCAAATGGTGAGTCTGTTTACCTTCCACCACGCATGTATATGAACGGAACTGCATTGATAAACTGGGAGATCGAGTTAAAACAACCAATATTTACGGGTTTTGCTTTATTCAACGAAAGAAAACTTGCAGAATTGGGTATAGACCTGACAAAGGTAGAGCGAGAAGAGGCTATTTTAAATATTGAAGAAGAGGTAAAGATTGCCTATTTCAATGTTCTTCGGGCACAGAAGCAACTGCAGGTGGCAAAAGAGAGGGTGGAAGAACTGAGCGCACACGAGCACGATGCAAAACACTTTTATGACAGAGGTATAGTTGCGTACAATGATTTGCTTAAATCTCAGGTTGCGCTGGCAGATGCGGTTCAATTCAAAGCCCAGGCAGAGGCAAATCTGAATATCGCCAGAGCCAATTTCAATACGATTTTGAATAGAGATCTGAACAAAGACGTGGAGTTGGAAGATATTACATCTGTTACACCAGCCAGTTATGATCTGGCGTCATTAACGAATGAAGCACTGCAGGAAAGACCTGAGCTCAAAGCACTGGGGATAAAGGTGAAACAGGCAGATACACGTGTGAAACTTGCAGAGAGTGAATATTATCCACATGTGTTTGCATTTGCAGCTTATACCCAGGCTGGACAGGATGGACTTGCTGCAAGGAACGAATATCAGAATCAGTACAATCAAATGGTCGGTATAGGTATTAAGTGGACAATATTTAATTGGCTGAAGACAACAGATAACACGCAACAGGCAGATTATATGAAATCAGCCATAAAAAACCAATTGAATTTATTTATAGATGCAGTAAAGCTTCAGGTTAAAAGCGCTTTGATAGAACTGGATACTGCTGCACAGGACATCAGCACTTCTGAAACAGCGCTTGCACAAGCAAAAGAAAATTACCGCATAACAAACATTCAGTACAATCAACAACTTGTAACATCCACCGAAGTTCTGGATGCACAGACATATCTTACACAGGCTGAACTTAATTATTACAATGCATTGTATGGTTATGAAATAAACCTGGCAAAACTTGAAAGGAGTATAGGGAGGAGTAGTTATGGAAAATAAAAACTTAGAAGGTAATTCAAAAGAACCTGCAAAGAAGTCAAACAATATGTCAAAAAAAAATATACTGTTGATAGTCTCTGTAATCGTTGCCCTTATAATCTTGATAGTGGAGATTCCTAACATAAGATTCATGTTTACGCATGTTGATACAGATGACGCCTTTGTAGAGGGAAGTAGTGCCATTGTTCCAGTAGCACCGCAGGTTAAAGGACAGGTAATTAAGGTGTTTGTTCATGATAACCAATATGTAAAACAGGGTGATCCATTATTTACCATAGACACATCAGATTATACCGAAAACGCAAACAGGGCAGATGCACAGTATGAGGCGGGTATTAATGAGCTGAAACAAATAGCCTTATCAATAAAGATCCAGAAGGAAATGCTTGAAAAGGCTAAGTATGAATTACAGGCTGATACAGCAGCAAACAAATTAAATGAGGAAAATGCAGAAAGGTATGAGAATCTATGGAAGAATAATGCTGTGTCAAAGCTATCCTATGATGAAATGAAAACCAGGTATGAGATCAGTTCAGCAAAAGTAGATATGGATCGAGCGAATATATCGCAGATTCAAACAAGTATTAAAAATTTACAGGAAGAGTTACACACAAAAACACTTGCAACAAAGGCATTACATGCAGGATATAAATTGGCAATGATCAATCTGGAAAGGACCACGGTGTATGCGCCATGTAATGGTTATGTTACTAAAAAGAATGTGAATCCCGGTACCTATGTTATGCCGGGTATCCCTTATCTCAGTGTTGTTAACCTTGATAAGGTGTGGATTGTAGCCAATTTTAAAGAGAATGATATCCATAAAATAAAGATCGGTGCACCTGTTATCATCAAGGTTGACGCTTATCCCGGTAAGAAATTTGAAGGTCATGTTGACAGCTTCCAATCAGGTAGTGGCTCAGCATTCAGCCTTTTACCACCCGAAAATGCAACGGGTAACTTCATCAAGGTAGTGCAGAGAGTACCGGTAAAGATTGTGCTGGATAAGATGCCATCGGCTGATACACCGTTATATCCGGGGCTATCAGTTTATCCGTATGTAAAGATAGAAAATTAATCAAACATTAATTTAATCAAGGAAAAAACAATGACTAAAACCAATAAATGGCTTGTTACATTAGCTGTTATACCAAGCACCACGCTGTTCAGTATAGACATGAGTGTTGTCAATGTAGCATTGCCCTACATCAAAGGTTCAATGTCAGCATCCATAGAAGAGATAACCTGGGTGATAACCGGTTATATGCTTTCCGGTGTTGTGCTTATGCCACTGGTTAGTTTTTTCAGCTCACTTCTGGGAAGAAAAAACTATTACATGCTGTCAGTACTTCTGTTTACGATTAGCTCTCTGTTATGTGGTATTTCATGGAATCTACCATCCATTGTTATTTTCAGACTTTTACAGGGTATGGGTGGAGGTGCCTTGATCCCGCTTGCCCAGGCAATTCTTGCAGAAACCTTTCCACGTGAAGAACAGGGAACCGCAATGGCAATATTCAGCCTTGCCATTGTTCTTGGACCTGCAATAGGTCCATACATAGGTGGATGGATTGTTACGAATTACTCATGGCCATGGGTATTTTATGTTAATCTGCCCATTGGTTTAATAAACCTTGTTTTGCTGTATATGTTTGTTGAGGATCCTCCTTTTATACAGAGGTTTAAAGGAAATGTGGATTGGTTTGGAATAGCCTTTCTAACCATAGGACTTGGTACCATGCAGGTAGTATTAACTGATGGGGAATACAAAGACTGGTTTTCCTCAAGTTATATTGTAACATTAACGATCATTTCAGCAGTTGCCACAATACTATTCATAATAAAGGAACTTTACTCAGAGAAACCCGCAGTCAACCTAAAGGTCCTGAAAGATATTAACCTTTCTGCCAATTCTCTGCTATCCATGGTTTTTAGTCTCGGGATCTTTGGTAGTCTTTTTCTTTTGCCCATGTTTCTACAAAACATCATGGGGTATTCTGCTTACGACGCAGGACTGGCAATAATGTCAAGGGGGCTTGCAATGGCTTTTGCAATGCCTCTTGCAGGAAAGCTATTCAATAAACTTGGACCCAAAATTCTTGTTGGGGCAGGATTTATATTGTCAATAATCTCATCCATACAACTTGGCAGCCTGAGTCTTGACATGGGATTCTGGGAGATATTCTGGCCGCAGTTTATTCAGGGTATAGGGTTTGGTTTTATTATCGTTTCTCTGAACGTATCGTCCCTGTTGACCATTGAGAACAAATACAAAACAGATGCATCAGGGTTGTACAACCTTATTCGGCAGGTTGCTGGTTCTATTGGTATTGCAATACTCGCCACCATGATGGACAATAATGTCCAGATTGACCATGAGGTGCTGGGGAGAAATGTTAGTGTTTATAACACTCCAGGTCTTATGTTTATGAGGCATGCTGCTATGATAACGCATTCACCCGTTGTTTATCCTCCGACCCAAAAGGCTTTAACGTTGATGAATGGATTTGTAACAAAGCAGGCATTTATGATTGCATCCAATCATGCTTTTTTATTTATGGCACTCGCTTTTCTTATAACACTGCCAATTGTATTTATATTAAAGGGCGTCAAGGCCGCAAAAGATTCTGCGGATAAAAGTGTAAGCTCTGGGGTTGAATTGTAAACATGTGTATCTTCTGTGTGCACTGAATGTACTATTTCACAATTAACCCGAAAAATGCAATAGGAAAGTTTGCTCATTCGTTCGGGGTACCCATGCAGAGCATGGGTCGTGCGATCCA
>JBMFUY010000052.1:0-12678 GCA_049966275.1 bacterium | reverse complement strand
GGGGGGCAGGGGGGTTACAGGTGGATCGCACGACCCATGCTTTGCATGGGTACCACGAACGAATGAGCAAACTTCCCTATTGTATTTTTGGGGTTAAAGAGAAAGCAGAGGTTTAAAATGAACAGGATTAGTATAGACGCTAATGGAATGTATTATAAAATCCTGAATCAAAAAATTCATGATGCAATAAAAGATGGATACAACCATATAGAAATATCCAATGTTAATGGACAACGTTATATAGCGGATGCACTTAAAAACGATGTGAAGATCACCATAAATGGTGTACCTGGAAACGATCTTGGTGCATTCATGAATGGACCAACAATCATTGTAAACAACAATGCCCAGGATGCTGTTGGAAATACCATGAATGGTGGTAAGATTATAGTAAAAGGCATGGCTGGAGATGTGTGCGGTTATGGAATGAGAGGAGGCAAGTTATTCATATTAAAAGATGTTGGGTATAGGGTTGGAATCCACATGAAAGGTTACAAAGACCTTAATCCAATCATAGTCATAGGTGGTAATGCTGGAGATTTTCTTGCTGAATATATGGCTGGTGGTATCATTATTTTGTTGAGAATGTTTGGAAGGGAAAGCAGGAAGGAAACTACAGGAGATTACATTGGAGCAGGTATGCATGGAGGAACCATATATATAAGAGGTAAAGCTGATAGAAAAAAGTTGGGGAAGGGGGTTGATATATCAGGGCTTTCAGCCGAAGATAGAATTATCCTTGAACAAATAGTAAAAGAATACGCTGATGATTTTGGATTAGATGCTGATGAGATATTAAATGAGGAGTTTGAAAAGCTTATACCGTTAAGTACAAGACCTTATGCAAAGCTTTATACGTACTGATATAAGAAATAATTTTTATTGAGGAGGTCCCTTTGTGATAATGTCCCTTTGTTTAACATCCTGCGATACTGCAAATCCCTTAAATGAAACCTTCACAAGAGGACAATCCTTTTCATCGGATCCTTGATGGGTAGGTTCGTATAACTTCTCTATGGCAAAGGCAACACTTCTGAAGAAATGATCCTCTCCAATCTTCTCATACAGATGGGTTCTTTTTAATACATCAATAATAGAATCATTTAACCCACTGAATGATATATCATAACCCGCTTCTCTTAGTCTTGTTACAATCAACGAAAGCATCTGCTCACCCGAAGCATCAAGCTCATTTATAGCATTTCCCACAATGAGAATATGCTTAAGCTCTGGCATTGATGATATAACATTCAATATCTTTTCTTCAAGATAGCTTACATTTGAAAAGAACAGGGAGCGACTGAATCTTATTACTGCAATATGTTTGCAAAGATTGAGGTTAAATCTTTCTGCATTTCTATAACTACCATCTGTATATTTGGAAAGCATGGCGATCTCTGGTCTCATTGTCCTTACAAGGAATAAAACCAGTGACAGAGCAACACCTATCATTATCCCGATATCAAGACTTGGTGCAAAAATAAGTGTACATAGGAATGTTATAACGCTTATGAGCCCATCATATTTTTGGGTTTGCCATGCATGAACAAAGCCCTTTACATTTATAAGATTTACAACAGCCATCATTATAATTGCTGCAAGCACTGACTGTGGTAAATAATAAAGTAGTGGTGTGAAAAATAACAGGGAGATCAGCACAACACAGCTTGTGAATACACTTGACATACCGGTTACAGCACCTGCCTGAATATTTACTGCAGAACGAGAAAATGAGCCAGAAACAGCATAGCTCTGAGTGAAAGAACCAATAATATTAGCCAAGCCCTGCCCTATCAATTCCTGATTTGGATCAAGTCTCTGCCCTGTCTTTGCAGCCATTGCCTTTGCAATAGAAATAGCCTCCATAAACCCCAACAAAGAGATGATAGCTGCAATGGGTAAGAGGTTTAATGCTACAACGAGATTAAATTTGGGTACTTTGAACGAAGGTAATCCCCTGGGGATATTTCCTACAACAGCTCCACCACCAACCATAGCAATTGCTGTTGTATTTATTTTTTGATTACCGACTTTTATACGCCAATTCCTTCCATCTATAACGCTGTTAGCTGGTATTTTATCATTTTCATAAAAGACAAGTGAATTATCTGTCTGTCTGACACCTACAAATCTCAATGTTCTAAGTTTTTCTCTCATCATTCTTAATTGTTTTTTTGTTCATCTATCTTGAGGTTTACCAGTGTTAATTGATACCTCATTGCTGTAATATCAAGAGGGCTCTCTCCATGTTGCTTTTCCTTTTGTTTAATCTCTTTATTTAAAGCATTTTTTAAATTTGTTTGTTCATCAATTATATCTATGGTCTTATTGAATTCCATGATGGTATTCTTAATCTCTGCTGAATTGATCTGTTCAATGCTACATTTGTAATTACGCTCAAAACCCATTGCCCAGGAGAGCAATGTAGTTATCACAACAGCAACCAGAACATTGGGTATACGAGGATTGATTCGTCTGAGCACTATCATTATTAAAAAGGCTAAAACTGCAAATAAGAAGGTAAGCCAGTGTGTTGATATCAAAGCTGCTTTTATTACGTTATAAATTGTTTCATAATGATGAGCCATACTTTCTACTTCTACCCCAAATATACTTGAAAGCTGTGAGGTAGCTATAATAAGTGCAGCAGCATTGGTAAACCCATTGACAACCGGATGTGAAAGGAAATTAACAACCAGACCTAACTTAAGTACACCTAAAAGCAGTTGAAATATACCAACAAGCAGAGCAATCATAATGGCATACTCAATGAACCCCTGGGTTCCTGCGGTTGCCAGAGGCTCTAAAGCTGCTGCAGTCATAAGTGAAACTACTGCAACAGGTCCTGTGGCAAGCTGATAGCTTGATCCAAACATTGCCGCGATCATGGGAGGTAGAAAAGCAGCATATAAGCCATAGTAAACAGGTAAGCCTGCAAGTTTGGCATAAGCCATTGATTGCGGGATCAGGACCAATGCTACTGTTATTCCTGCAACAAGATCAGAACGGAGATAATTTACATTATAGTGATCAAACCAGGACAGAAATGGGAATATTTTTTTCAGCATGGGGATACCCTCATAAGGATTTCAGGTCAATAAGAGCTTTGCGACCTCGTGAAATACATCCTCACTGCGCACAGCACCAACCACCCTATTGTCTTTTAATACTGGAATCACACTAACATTGCTATCCACCATCTCGTATATCACCCTGATCAGATTATCGTCATAATTAACTGTTGCCTTTATTATGCGCATGATATCACTCACAGGCCTCTGGGCTCGTTCTATTATGTTTTCTTTTAACTTATCTATAGTTCCATGTTTTGATTGTTGTTCTATTTTAGAATCAAAGAATTGTTTTCGTTCTCTCATTACAAGGTTAGAAAGAAATTCAGGTTCAAGTCCTCTTAAGATATCCCTCCGTCTGACAGTACCAAGCAATTGGTATTTCTCATCAAAAACAAGTAACACTCTGCATGGACATTTATTACCATTGATCTCAAACTCTGCGTTTTCCATCTCAGCCATAGCCTGACGAAGGGTGAACCAATACGGTATGTGCGGGTATTTGTCCAGAGATATCATAATATCTCCTGCTTTTTTAATTTCCATAGCAAAAGTCATTTATGTTATAAGCCCAAAATATTTTTTATTTTATTACGAGGTATACCTGTTCTTTCTGAGATCGTCTCTATGTTGCCCTTATATTTTTCATAAAGTTTGTTTATGTAAGCCTTCTCAAAAGCACTCAAAGCCTTTTCATAGGGTTCTAATTCAAACATGGCGAGCGTATCCCTTGCAATGCGTTTCATATTCTGCCATTTCATTGCCCTGTCTATTGTAAATATGATCTGTTCTTTTTTAAATGGCTTTGTTATATAATCAAAAACTCCCAACGATAAGGCTTCAATTGCTGTTTCAAGAGAACCAAAGGCAGTAATGATTATTACCTCTTCTTCTCGCTTTTGCTCTTTCACCATACGGAGTATATCCATACCATCCATACCCGGCATTTTCAGATCAGCAATTATTAGATCAAAACTGTTCTGTTCCAGCAATGCTGGTACTTCAAGAGAGTTGTTGGTTGTTAATATTGTATACTGGGTCTTTTCCTTCACGATCCGCTCTAAAAGTATCAACATATGGGGTTCATCATCTATTGCAAGAATATTGTATTTCATACTTTAGCCTCCCTGGAATTATTTTCTCCCCCAGATATTGGCAATGAAACAGTGAATGTGGTTCCACTTGGTTGATCTGGATGATCTTCCTTAGACACGCTTGTAAAGCTTATCCTGCCACCATACTTCTTTACGATTCCGTAACATAAAGATAAACCCAAACCCGTACCTTCACCAACCTTTTTTGTTGTAAAGAATGGATCAAAAACACGTGGTTTGATCCTGTCAGGTATACCCATGCCTGTGTCAGCAACACTCACTTCAACCCAATCACCTGTTTGGCGGGCAGAGATTGTAATACTCCCCTCTTTTCCTTCCATAGCAGAAACAGAATTATTTATCAGATTAAAGATCACCTGTTGAAATTCTCTGTTATCCCCACGTACCTTTGGGAGATTCTCAGGAACATCCAGGATTATATTTATCTTCTTTATCATTAAAGTATTTTTAACAACATTGACCACTGTATTTATGCAATAATTAACATCCACTGTATCTTCTAATCCCTCTGTTACCCTTGCAAAACCAAGTAGATTTTCCACAATCTTTTTAGCATGTAGTGCATGTTGTTCTATTATCTTTAAATCTTCATATTCCTGTGTTCCTTCTTTGAATTTCTCTTTAAGAAGGTCTGTAAAACCAAGTATTATTGATAATGGATTATTGATCTCGTGAGCAACACCTGATGCAAGTGTTCCTATGGAGGCAAGCTTCTCTGTGTTATAGATTCTCTGCTCAAGTTCCATTTTATCCGTCACATCTTTTATGATGGCTGTACTTCCTATAATCTTACCATCGTTCGTTTTCACAAGTGTACGGGAAATATCAACAGTGATCCTTTTACCACTCTTGGTAACCCTTGGTGCAATATAATTTTTAACATATCCTTTTGTGAGAACCTGATTTTCTATATCCTTTAACTCTTTTTCAGCATTAAGTTCAGGAGGAACAAGCTTATGAAAGCTCTGATTTATCATTTCATCAGCTGTATATCCAAATATCAACTCAGCACCTTTATTCCACGTCTGGATTTTGTTATCATTGTCTATAAATATTATCGCATCCACTGAATTCTGAAGGATGTTGGATAGATATTTTTCTTTCTCGCTGACCTGCTCTCTCAATGTAGATGAGATTTTCTGCTGGTATATTATGACTATAAATCCAAATAAAAAGATTGCTGTTATAAGTGCTACCTCTGCTGCAAAGTGTCTTATGTACATTGAGTTTATAGCTTTAGCAACCTCTGTTACCGGAGCCACCACTGCAACTGACCAGATACGACCCGCAGGCAACAGCGAACTATGCGCCGGGGTGTAAGCTATCAATTTCTTTATTTCTCCTTCATGAAGTCCTCTGTGCCAGCCACTTATGTATATGCCTGTTCCTTCTTTTCCATCAAGCATTCGATCTTTCATGATTTGATTGATCTGGGCAAATGTAATGTATGGCTTTCTCTCTTTCCTTACAGAAAATGCATCCTTACCTATGAAATCCTTTTCAGGATGGTATAAAAATATACCTTTTTCATCTATTACCCAGGCATAACCTGTTTTACCTGATCTTATGTTGCTCGTTACATTCCCAACAAGTTTTGTAATATCTATTTTTGCAAAAATTTTCTTTATATCACTGTCAATAGCCTTTACATCGGTGTAAAATTCACCTGTGATTACTGTATTACCCCAGGATTGATTCTGGATTTGCAAAGGGCCCAACCGGTCATTACCAGCATATTTAAGATCATCCATACTACCTTTTGAGGTACTAATGGTACTGCTGGAGTCATAAACTTTAAAAATATTGTTTTTATCATCAATAAATCCAATTTCGATCAATCCTTTGTTTTGATTTTGCTTAAATATAACCATGCATGCTTCTTTAATTGCGAGTGGAGAACTCCCGTTTATAAGTTGCTTTAAGCTTTTTATACCGGTTTCTATATCCTCCAGATTTAATTGAATTTGATTGGCAGCCTGCCTCGCGAGTATCAGCTGCTGCTGGTTAAAATCATTGCTGATCTGGGCTTTCATAATGTTTGCATTCTGATAAACCAGAAAAAAGGCTATGCCAATGATCAATAAAAACAAAATAAGAGTGATACCTGCAAAATACTTTGAACCAAGTAAATTATTAATAAATTTTTTAATGCGTTTGATAAAGGAGCTCATAAGTTTTGATGTGTTTGATTCATAACTTCTACCTGTGTTTTAAACCTCATGAATAAGATTGAGTTTTTTCAAGATGTCTTTCTTATACCAATTTGCGATTGAGTCATTGGCAAGTGCCATATCAAGCTGTTTTGACAGGATAGATAACCTTCCAACATTTTCCAGAATCTTTATGATTGAATCACAACTCTGATAATGAATGGAGGAATCAAGAAAATCACCTTCTGTAAAATTAGAAAATCCCATAGCAGAGAGGATCTCCGCCAATACCTTTATCCTTCTTATACGCCTATCTATGGTTGCTCCACCATCCTTGTACTGGATTCTTACATAATTTTTACTTATATCATCTGTGCACATGGCTTCTACAGTGCTAAAATGGTATCCCATATGGAGTCCTATAAGCATGTATTCCTTACTGAGAATTGCAAAACTTCTCTCCAGAAAATCATTCTGTTGTGTTCTTAGAATTTGAGTAGACATCACAGATATTATCCCGTCCAGATTCACATGGGGTGTAGATGGCCAACCTTCTTTTTTTACGCCTTTCCAGAATGCCATCATGGGTACAGAATCCATCTGTTCTTCTTCAATCCATTTGCTCTTTTGAAGTTCACCCATATCTCTATCCACATAGATTATGTTTATTGACATGGGTATATCAGTCTTTAATCGCAAACCAATATCCTCTTTGCACCCCACTGTGGAACAGGATTTAAACATCTCTTCCATAGCCTTTTGATGAACAAAGCGTGTTATATCGTGTATGGTCTGGCAATTTTGGGGTTTAAAGTTTTCCGCAGTTGAATCAACAAGGTTTAATGGCGAGACCTTTGACAATACCTTTTTTGTAAGTTCAAAAATTGCCATCTGATCTGTAGCTTCGTCTGGTAAGCGTCTTGCTTTAATAAGATACTCATGCCTGCCCTCATATATAGCTGCACCAGTGGCATCCACTGTAACCTCTATACCGGCCGGGATATCTGTAGCCCCTTTTACACCTGATAATGTAGGAACCCTGTACTCTCTGGCTATTGTAGCCATGTGACTTGCAGTGCCACCATGTTCTGTAACGATAGCACTGAGCCTGTTTATAAACATTATTATTCCAGGAAATGGGACGTGTGTTACCAGAACAGCATTTGGAGGCATCAAGGCAAGTTCTTCAGACCTGCTGGCATGATAGACTACTCCACTACCTGCACCAGGACAAACTGTCACTCCACCTTTTCTTAAAACCTTTAGATTTGAAAGATCCAGCTTTGACTCACCAGTCTGTTTGATCACCTGTAAAGGTCTTGTTTGTAAAATATACAACCTATCCTTATCATCAATAGCCCACTCAATATCCTGAGGAGAACCATAATGCCTTTCAATTTTTAAGGATATTTCACTGAGAAGTTTAACTGTTTTCTCATCTATACATGGTAAATTTTGTAAAGGTGCTGGCACTTCTTCCCGCCTGGTACCGCCGGATTCATTCATTGCTAATTTCACATTTTTCGAGGCAATAATTTTTTCTTTTATTGTACCATCCCTTTTTGACACCTTAAAAATATCCGGTGTTACAGTTCCATCCACTAAATATTTACCAAGTCCATAGATGGTATTGATCAATAAACACTCCTCATCGGGATTAACAGGATCAGTGGTATATATAACACCGCTTACTTTAGAATTGATCATCTCCATGCATCCAACACTCATGGCAAGCTCTGACTCAGATAAAGAATGACTGAGGAAATAATAGATAGCTTTAGGGGTAAATTTGCTTGCGATTACAGCTTTGTACTTATCTATGATTTCATCTTCATAAATAATGTTTAAAAAGGTTGCATATTGTCCTGCAAAACTAAAAACAGTATCTTCTACAAGTGCACTTGATCGTAGAGCAAATCCCTTTGCTTCAGAACGTTTTTTTAGAGCTGAAAAATTATCCCGTATAGCTTTATCAAGATCAGCTGGCACTTTACTTTCTTCTATAAATTTTTGAATCTGTTCACCAGTTTTAATGAGATCCTGATAATTTTTTATATTTATGTTATGAATACACCTATCTATCTGCTCCTGCAGGCTATTGGCTTCAACAAAATATTTATAAGCCCATGCTGTTATTGCAAATCCATCCGGTACCGGCAGATTGAGTCTTGATTTAATTTCACCAAGCTGAGCCACTTTACTTCCAACCCTGTTAGCATACTCTCTATTCAATCTTTCAACAGGTATTATAAAATCGTCTTTCGGTATAGTCTTGTTTCCGGAAATAATAAGATTGATTTCATTTGATATCTTATCAAATTGTTCTTTTAAAGGCAGGTATTCTTCCCCACCAATGAATATGAGTTTATTTATCAATTCTGTTACATATTCATAGATGGTTTTCAGACTTGAATGAATATAATTTATATCAAAGAGATAATCGCCTCGAGATTTTTCTTCTAAATCTGCTATGTTTTTTAAGATTTTATTGTTAGCATCAAGGATATTTAAGAAAGAGGAGAATTTCTGTTGAACTTCAGTCAACAACTTATTGGAATGTTGTTTTTTTGGACCTATAATCTTATCCCAGAAATTCATAATTCTGTTTATCCATCTCCATTCTTTAAATACATCTTTATCTCCTTTACCAGTGGTTTGTTTTACTTTATCAAAATCCACGGACCCTGTCAAGATATTTTGTATACAATATACTTTATGCATTATTGCCAATCGCAAACAATCGCCCTGTTGCCTCAATGAATTGCAGTGTTTGTAGTGTAAGGATTTTAATGGTGGATCAGGGACTATTTTCCGTTTTTTGCTTGATATGCTTTATGGATTCCCGTATTGGATAATGCTCTATAGAATCAGGAAATAGCTTTGCCTTTATCAGCATGGCAATGATTGTCGTAACCATGAATGGGAGCATCATCCTGTAGTCGTTCGTAAGCTCAAATACAAGAAATATGCCGGTAAACGGGGCATGAGTAAGCGAGGCAAGGAATGCGGCCATGCCCAGTATTGCGTACATACCTATTGACACGGGATGCCCCGGAAATACAAAACTGAATATATAACCGATCGTTCCTCCGAGCATAGCACCTGTATAGAGCGATGGGGCATAAATTCCTCCTGGTAAACCTGAACCAATGGTTATGGCTGTGCCGATAAATTTTGCCGCAAAAAGAAATACTATCAGGGAAAAACTGAGCTTGCCGAGGAGCGCCATTCTTATAACGGGATAGCCGTTGCCAAGAGACATGGGCAATATAACACCGATACATCCTATGATAATACTGCCTATCAACGGCTTCGTTAATGGGTTTGCATTTATTTTTTTAAAATAATCCGCTGCCTTAAAAAACCATTTTTCGAACAACACCGAGAAAACACCGACAAATAGCCCGAGAAATATATACCCTATAAAAGCATATGCACTGGAATATTCATACAACGGCGTACCAAGCATCGGATTGTTTCCAGTGAATGCCCTTGTAACCAGTGTTGCAGTTACAGCGGATATAACAATCACACTAATCGCTGTAAGCTCATATTCTCCAAGCATAACAATCTCTATTGCAAAAAAAACGCCGGTAATAGGTGCATTGAATATGGAAGCGATGCCTGCCGCAGTACCGCTTGCTATAAGAAGCTTCCTTCTCTTCTTGTTTTCCTCTTTCATTATATCGGTAAATAATGAACCAAAACCTCCGCCTATCTGTGCAATCGGCCCCTCGACACCAGCCATGTTCCCTGTTCCTATGATAATAGGGGTAAACAAAAGAAGATATAGTATACTTTTTGGGTTAAGCCTTCCATCTTTTTTATTAACATTTACTATAAAATTCGGGAAGCTATACCCCATTGGTTGATCTTTAAAAAAAAGCGATTTTACGGCAATATAAAACAATGCACCGGTTAAGGGTAAGAACAAAACAATCAAATTTTTAAGCGTAAACACCTGCTCTAAATCCCATCCAGTGTTATGAGTTGAATAGAGGAAGCCTTCAATGAGGCTTTCCGTCTTTATGATGAATGTGCTGGATAATCCTGCAAGGACACCGATAATCACGGCAAGGATAATGTCCCTCGTCGTACCCGTTATAATTTTATTGTACCATGATTTTAATTTATCAAGCATGATATTTCTTTATATAATAATTTTTTTAATTTCTACAATGTTATTCTTACTTAAAGCCCGTACTCTGATCTTTGTGTGTTACAAGATCCATTCCAGAAACTTTTCTACGTTTGATTGTGATTCGAGGTAACACGATGCATAGCTGTTTTTACCTATGCTTATGGAAGTGCCTGTCTGGTTTATTATCTTAAATGCATCTTCATCTGTACTATCATCACCGATATATATAGGTATTTTTCCTGCTCCGAAGTTTTTGAGTATCCAGAGAACAGCATCCCCTTTGTTCCACGCGTTGAGGAGCCTTACCTCGAAAACCTTTTTGCCCTCTGTTATCTTCAACCTCTCTTTATAACTATTAGCAACGTTCCAGAAACGTATAACTGTATTCTCTATATCCTGCTGTTTTACATTTCTATAATGTATACTCAGAGTAACAGTTTTATCCTCTACCATCACACCGCCTATGTCTTTTAAAGCTGTTGATATCCTTTCCTTGAATTCATGTAAAAGAGCAATATCAACAGGGTTGATATTGCCTTTAATTATATTTTTACCGTCCCATATTTCTGCCCCGTGGTTTCCTGCATAGATAATATCCCTTATGTTTACCATTCCCATAATATCTACAAGTGATCTACCGCTTATAATTGCTATAGGATATTTAGATTTTAACATGTTTAGAAGTGCACGCATACCTTCATCCAGCACAGCAGCCTGTGGTGTATCCACAATGGGTGTCAGCGTGCCATCGTAATCAAAGAACAGGAAAACACCATTTGCTTTGCCTTGCTCAGACTGATGGCATTTCTTGAGTGCATCCAAAAAACTATCTGTCCATTGTTTTAGGTTGTTATTTTTAACATACTCACGTAATGCTCTTATTCTGTTCCGTTTCTCTTCTATGGGCATAAGCAGTGCTTTTTTTATGGTTTCAGCAAAGGTCTCTATATCATAAGGATTCAAGGGTAAAGCTCCGGTAAGTTCTTCTGAAGCACCTGCAAATTCGCTGAGGATGATAACGCCCTTTTCATCTACCTGAGATGCTATGTATTCCTTTGCTACAAGGTTCATACCGTCGTACACAGAGCTTATTATGGCAACATCCGATATGCGGTAATAAAGAGCAAGGTCTTTATGCTCTATCTTTGTAGTAATGTATATTATGGGTTTCCATGAGCCTGTTGAGTATTTATTGTTGATCCTGTTTATATATTCTTCAACGGATTTTTTATAGCTTATATACGGTTCGCTTAACCGTGTTGACACCGCAATCTGGATGAAGGTAAATCTTCCTATCAAACTGCGATATTTTTCAAAAAAAAGATCAATTGCCTGTAGCCTCTTTAACAGTGCCTTTGTGTATTCAAGCCTGTCAACACCTATACCAATGTATTCATCTTTTATACCAAGTTGTTTTTTTAAGTGGTTTATTGAATACTGTGTTTTGCTAAGAGCCATGGAGTTGAAGCTGTCAAAATCAACACTTATGGGAAATGATCCTAAATGCGTTTTGTATCCGTTATATAGAACTAATTTGTTTTCATAATCAATATCCGCATTCAAGCCTTCTTTTACACAATTCATAAAGTTTTTAACAAACAGCGGTATCTGAAAACCTATGAGATCATTTGCAAGTAATCCTTCAAGTATATCCCTGGCCTGTGGCAGTATTCTGAAGGTACTCCAATCCGGCCATGGAATGTGCCAGAAATGACCGATTGTTATCAAAGGTAATGTCTCTTTGACAAACAGAGGAACAAAACATAGATGAAAATCGTGTATCCATACAAAGGTTTCAGTACTATCTTGCCCTATCTCTTCGATCACGGCGTCTGCAAATTTTCGGTTTACCTTTCTGTAGTAATCCCAATACTGTTTTTTATAGTATACTCTATCCAGAGTCAAATGTGACAATGGCCATAGAACGCGGTTGGAATATCCTGCATAATAGTTGTCGATCTCGTTTTGATTGAGCCACACCCTTTTCAGAGTGTAGGAAGGTCCGGATGGAGGAACGAAGACGCAGCTGCGCCTATCTACAACCTCTCTGTCCCCACTACCACTTCCCCATGCTATCCATGTTCCTTTTAAGGTTTTCAGAACATTATCAACCCGAAAAATGCATTTACGAAATAGGGAAGTTTGTGTAATGAGTGATGGGGTACCCACCCGAAGGGAAGGGTCACGCGTCAAATATAGGT
>JBMFUY010000051.1:0-12747 GCA_049966275.1 bacterium | reverse complement strand
GACCCTTCCCTTCGGGTGGGTACCCCATCACTCATTACACAAACTTCCCTATTTCGCAAACGCATTTTTCGGGTTAAGGGATAGAAGAATTTGTGAAATATCTGCTGGTAGGTGGAAGGTGCTTCGTTGATAGAAAACCCATTTTTATCTCCTGATATGTTTTATTATCCTAATTTTAGAATAGGGGCTATAAGCCTATATACAATGGGGACAAACAATGGATATAAACCCCACATAAGCGATATTACAATAATGATAGATGTTTTGCCCTTGAATATCAGAAATTTATTGCCTGGGAAATAAAACATATCGAGTCCGGATATGTTGCTGTATTCATAAAGAAGCCCAACCAGAACACCGGCAGGATACCTTATGTACCAATGAAAGTTACTGAGCAGGTATGATAGCAATCCAAATACAATGACAACAGCAAGTATTATGTGTATTATAAAATTCTTTTTAGATGTATAGATCCACAATTTAAACGTATAGGCTATTATTTCCATAGCTAATTGGCCTACAAGACACAACCCCATAAATACAATCAGTCTTTCCATACATACCTCCTTGACACCTTGAAAGATAGGCTGATAACCTTTACTAATATTTAACCAGATGTAATAATTTGTCAATTTGTTGGTTATACTAATCTTTTTGTTGATTTGATTAAAGAATGTATTATTAGAATAAATGGAGGATATATATGCAACAAAATCAAGATATAAAAAAAGAAACAGGGATACAGATTCAACTTGATGAGATTACAGCACAGGGTGTGTACATAAATCTTGCACTTATAAACCACACTGAAACTGAATTTATACTTGATTTTATTTATGTTCAACCACAAGCACCACAGGGAAAGGTAAGGAGCAGGATAATTACCAGCCCCACACACATGAAACGCTTGCTTAATGCTTTATCGGATAATATAAAAAAGTATGAAGAACGTTTTGGAGAGATAAAGTTAACCCAGGAACCGCAAACACAGAAGATCGGTTTTTTACAGTAGATCTATGAACATAAAAGAATTTATAAAAGAAGAACTTGAAGAGGTTGATAAATATATAAAAAGGCTTACCAACAGTAACATATCAGAGATCTCAGCTATAAGCAGACATCTGATATCAAGCGGTGGCAAGAGGATAAGACCTTATCTTGTTATTTTAAGTTCAAGGATATTCAATGTTCCGAGGAAACAGTACATAAAGATCGCCTCTGCAATAGAATTATACCATTCAGCAACACTGTTACATGATGATGTCGTGGACAATGCGAAAAGGCGCCGTGGCACGCCATCCGCGAATGATATATGGGGCAATAAAAATAGCATACTTGTTGGTGATTTTCTCCTTGCTAACTCCTCCGCGATAATAGCGAGTATGGAGAATCAGGCACTGTTAAATTTATTTATAAGGGTTCTTACACTTATGGCAGAAGGGGAGCTTGTACAGTTACGTTTGAGTCGTGACATAAAATTAACTCAAAAAGATTATTACACAATAATAAAAAAGAAGACTGCATATCTTATATCTGCTTCATGTGAGAGTGGTCCTATAATGGCTAATGCTTCGCAAACAGAAAGATTCAGAATGAGACAGTATGGCTTATTGATTGGTATTGCATTTCAACTTATTGATGATAACATTGATTATATGTCATCAGGTAAAGTTTCTGGTAAGGATAAAGGGGTTGACCTGAAAGAGGGAAAGGTAACATTACCGATGATTGTTGCATTGTCGAATGCAAATAAGAAAGAAAAGGCAATATTAAAGCGTGCACTTAAAAGCTACAACGGTGATAATGCATTGTTTAATGATGTTTATGCTATTATAGAAAAGTATCGTGGATTTGAATACACAAAGAAAAGAGCAGAGATGTTTGCAAACAAAGCCCTTGGGCTTCTTGAAGGACTTCCTCCGTCCTCAGAACTGGAGGAGTTAAAAAGGTTTACTCAAACAATCACAGAGAGAAAAGCCTGATCATCAAATCTAATTAATTAGTTTTGGAGGTAAAAAGTAATATGGCAGAACCACAGGAGAATATTATAATTGCAGATATAGAAGATGAGATGAAACGCTCATACCTTGATTTCGCTATGAGCGTTATCATAGGTAGAGCATTACCCGATGTTAGAGATGGGTTAAAACCAGTACATAGACGGATCCTTTATGCCATGTATGACCTGGGTAATACCCATGATAAACCATACAAAAAGTCCGCAAGGGTTGTTGGTGATGTAATAGGAAAATATCATCCCCATGGAGATGTTGCTGTTTATGACACCATAGTAAGAATGGCTCAGGATTTTGCCATGAGGTACCCACTTGTGGATGGCCAGGGCAACTTTGGTTCTGTGGATGGGGACCCTCCTGCTGCCATGAGGTATACAGAGGTCAGGATGGCACGTCTGGCAGAAGAGATGCTTGCTGACATAGAAAAAGAAACTGTAGATTTTGTTCCAAACTACGACAACACATTGAATGAGCCATCCATCCTTCCAACCAGATTCCCAAATCTTATCGTTAATGGTTCCTCAGGTATTGCTGTTGGAATGGCAACCAACATCCCACCTCACAACCTTGTTGAGGTGGTTGACGCTATTGTATCACTGATAAAAAATCCATCTTTAAGTGTTGAAGAGCTGATGGCATATATTCCGGGCCCTGATTTTCCTACAGGTGCCTACATAACAGGTGTTGACCAGATCAAAGAGGCTTATACAACAGGTAAAGGTGTAATCAAGATGCGGGCAAGGGTCATAACTGAAAAGGTAAAGGGTGATAGAGAAAATATCGTTATAACAGAATTGCCATACATGGTTAATAAGGCAAAACTTATAGAGAGAATAGCAGATCTTGTGAACAATAAAGAAATAGAAGGCATAAATGATATCAGGGATGAATCAGATAGGGAAGGGATGCGTATAGTCATAGAATTAAAGAAGGACGAGTACCCATCAATAATCTTAAACAAGCTATACAAACATACACAGATGGAAGAGTCGTTTGGCATAATTCTACTCGCGCTGGATCATGGCAAGCCGGTTATTATGTCTCTGAAGGACATTCTTAACAAGTTTATTGAATTCAGAAAAGAGGTTGTTACAAGGAGATCCATCTTTGAATTAAGAAAGGCTGAAGAACGTCTTCACATACTTGAAGGACTTAAGAAGGCAATAGAGAACATAGATGAGGTTATAGCTACGATTAAGAAGTCAAAAAGTGCACAGGAGGCAGAAACAAACCTGATAAAAAGGTTTGATTTCAGCTCAGCTCAAGCAAAAGCAATCCTTGATATGAGGCTCCAGAGGCTTACAGCTCTTGAGACAGAAAAGATAATAATTGAGTATAAAGAAACTGAAAAGGATATAAAAAGATTAAAGAAGATCCTCTCTGATGAAAAAGAGCTTATGGGAATCATAATATCAGAGCTTGAGGATATAAAGGCAAGGTATGGAGATGAAAGAAGAACAGAGATCATCGGAGAGACAAAAGACATAAGGATAGAAGACCTGATAGCAGATGAGGATATGATTGTTACCATAAGTAACAAGGGTTATATAAAGCGCAATCCTGTGAGTTTATACAGGGTTCAAAGGCGAGGGGGTAAAGGGAAAACCGCTTCTGGTATTAAAGAAGAAGATTTTATAGAAAATATCTTTGTTGCATCTACCCATAGTTACATACTCTTTTTTACAGACAAAGGTAAAGTCTACTGGCTTAAGGTGTATGAGATACCACAGGCAGGCAGGGCCTCAGCAGGTAAACCTATTGTAGGGCTTATAAAACTACAGGAAAATGAGAAACTTACAACCTATGTTCCTGTTAAGGATCTTACAGAACCATTGTATCTTTTAATGGCAACTAAAAAAGGGTACCTTAAGAAGACAGCCCTTTCCATGTACTCAAATCCAAGGAGTGGAGGCATTATAGGTATAAACCTTGAGGAAGATGATAAACTCGTGGATGTTAAATTAACGGATGGGAAACAGGAGGTAATATTATCAACGAAACGAGGAAAGGCAATACGTTTTCCTGAAACGCAGGTAAGGATAGTTGGAAGGGCGGCTTATGGTGTTATAGGTATGTCTCTTGATAAGGACGATGAGGTAATAGCTATGGATCTTCTTGACCAGAATGCAACCGTGCTTACAGTAACTGAGAATGGATATGGTAAACGGACAAAAACCTCTGCCTATAGATTGCAAAGAAGAGGTGGAAAAGGTATAATAAATGTGAAGATCACCCCTAAAACAGGTGTTGCTGTGTCTGTTATTCGTGTGAGCGATGATGATAACATCTTCATAATAACCAATACTGGTAGAATGATAAGGCTTAAAGTGAAAGATATTTCTGTAATGGGCAGACATGCGCAGGGTATTAAACTTATTCAGCTTGAATCAGGGGAAAAGGTTACAAAGGCTGTACGTATTGTTGAGACAGAAGAGGATAGCAATGGGGTAGGGGACACAGAAAATGGTGCGCCCTTATAATAGCTTTTGTTGTTTGATCTCTTGACAAGCATACTTTTATCATGTAGCAAACATTAATCATACTATATGTGAGGTACAAATGTACGCGGTGATAAAACATTCAGGAAAACAATATGTAGTAAAACAGGGAGATATTATAACTGTGGATAGGATCAAGAATGCTCAGAAGGATGCTGAACTACAAATTAACGATGTTTTGCTTTTAAATGATGGAACAAATACAGTTGTAGGTAACCCTGCAATTGCCAGCACCTTTGTAAAGGCAAGGGTAATGGATGAGATAAAGGGAGATAAGGTTGTTATCTTTAAGCATAAGAGAAGAAAGAATTACAGGAAGAAACAGGGTTTCAGGCATATTTATACCAGAATAAAGATTGAAGATATTATATATCAAAAGGTTTGAGGTGTTTTATGGCTCATAAAAAAGGACAGGGCAGTTCAGTAAATGGAAGGGATAGCCAGGGGCAAAGGCGAGGTGTGAAGCTTTTTGCAGGTCAGGTTGTCAGGGCCGGGAATATAATAATAAGACAGGTTGGAGAAAAATATAAGCCAGGAAAGAATACTGGCATGGGAAAAGATTTTACGATATTTGCCTTAAAAGATGGAACTGTAAATTTTACCAGCTCAAAGCATAAGGTTGTGGTGAATGTTCAATAGCTGTAATATTTGTAGTGTTGCGGAATATTCAGGGGCTAAATAGCCTTGCCCGGATTCATGATGTTGTTTGGGTCCAGGGTCTGCTTAATCTTTTTCATAAGATTGTGTGTTGCAGGAGAAAGCTCTTTTGTAAGATAATTAAGTTTTGTAATGCCAACGCCGTGTTCTCCTGATATTGTACCATTTAGCCTTATGACAAGATCAAACACCTGATCCACGGCTCTTAAAGCCCTGTTGTACTCATCAGGCTCCTTTGCATCATAGAGTATATTGACATGGATATTACCGTCACCAGCATGTCCAAAGTTTGCATATTTAAGATTTAATGGTTCTGCGATCTGTTCAACGCCTTTAACAAGTTCAGGAAGTTTTGATAAAGGAACAACAACATCTTCATTCAGTTTGAATGGCTTGATCTTTGTAAGGGCTGGCGAGATTGCTCTCCGTGCGAGCCAGAGTTTATCCGCGTCATCATCATGTGCAATCTCAATGGATACTGCATGTTTTTTACATACAGAAGCTATTTTTTCAATTGCACTTTTTGTTTCATCTGGCTCACCATCCACCTCAATAAGTAGGGCAGAACCAGCGTTAACATCAAACACATTTGTGTTTAAATATGCAGAAACAGCACTCATTGAGGCATGATCTAAAAATTCCATTGCGCATGGCAGTATACCTGTGCCAAGGATACGTGTTACTATGGATGTTGAGATATAAACATCAGGGTAAGTAGCAAATAGCGTGGAGCGTGAGGACGGTTTTGGTATGAGCTTAAGAATAGCCTTTGTTATTACACCAAGTGTGCCTTCTGAACCTATAAAGAGATCTTTTAAATTATAACCAACAACACCTTTATGAGTATGTCTGCCGAGCCATAAAACATCACCTTCAGGAATAACAACCTCTATTCCAAGAACATAGTTGGATGTTGATCCATACTTTATAGCCTTAAGTCCGCCTGCATTTTCAGCAATATTACCCCCTATACTTGAGAACTCACTACTTGCCGGGTCAGGAGGATAATACAGTCCTTCTGCTTCTAACATTTTTTTAAATGTTCCAGTAACAACGCCGGGTTCTACCTCTGCTACAAGGTCATCTTTACTTATGGATAGAACACGATTCATTTTTTCAGTGGATAGAACTATACCTCCATTTATAGGCACAGCGCCGCCGGTTAAACCTGAACCTGCTCCTCGTGGAACAACAGGAACAATGTTCTCATTTGCAACCTTGAGTATTCTGGAGACCTCTTCTACATTTAAAGGGAAGATCACTGCATCTGGTAAATGACTTATTCTTGTGGCATCATAACCATAGAGTAAAAGTGATTCCTGGTCAGTAAAACATCTATCCTTACATATGTTTTTTAATTCGTTAACAATCTTTTTATTCAAAGGCATATCAAATAGCTTTATAATACAGTAAACCGTTCTTTTCAAAAGAGCTGACCATATCATGCTGCTCAAGCAGATCAAGATGGCCTATTACCTCAGATGCTGCAAGAAAGATATCCATTTGATTTAATTTTCTAAATAATTTTTCTGTGATCTCATAGGGTGTCATAGGGGTTTGCTTTATAATATTGTGGATCTTCATCATACGTTTATAATGAAATGTTAGTAAATTCTTTATGAGTGCTCTGTGATCATGTATGGTTTCATAATGACCAGGATAAACCGTTTTTATACCCATATTGTACAGAAGTTCTAATGAAGAGATGTACTCAATAAGGCTCTTTCTTCTTCCACCGTCTACTGCAAGGTCTAACAGTGGATTCGGAGAAAGTCTTGAAAGCAAAGTATCACCTGAAAGCATAAACCCCTTTTGTTTGTCATAAAAACAGATAGAGCCACTTGTATGCCCGGGTGTATGGATAACCTCAAACGCCCCACCGTCGTACTCCACAATATCTCCGGGTTTGATAAAGGATAGATTATCAAGTCTATCAGCAAAGTTATCAAAAAACACAGAAGCATATTTCATCATCTCTATTATATCTGATGGTATACCGTACTGTTTAAGGTAAACAGTGTAGATAACCTCATTGTACTCGTTACTTATATTACTAATCTCGCGCTCATGTATGAAGATTTTTTCAACTATTCCATCCTTTCTTAACCTTGCAGCTGCTCCAAAATGATCAACATGCCCATGCGTTAAATAAATGGCATCAAGATGAGTTATGTTGTTTGATTTTAAATACGACAAAAGAAGATCGTAAGATTCCTCACTTCGAATACCTGTATCTATAAGGATAAAATGCTTTCTTCCTACAAGATATACATTTACCTGATGCACCTGAGGAAATGGTAATGGTAGGGAAATCTTATGGATTAGCCCATTTTCTACAACCCTGTATCTTTTAGCTTCTTCTGCTGGCATTTAGTTTTCACCTCTGTTTTTCATCAGCTATATAAACAGAATTTAATCACGCATTTGTTCCAAGTTGATACGCCCTGATGGTATCATCAACATCTTTACCTTTAAATAACACACCGTTCTTGACAAGCACGACATCATCACACAGATTTTTAATCATGCTCATGCTGTGAGAGACAATTACCATTGTTTTTCCTCTAGATTTGAATTCCATGATCTTATCTATACATTTCTTCTGAAACGCTTCATCACCCACAGCAAGGATCTCATCAATCAAAAGAATATCCGGATCTACATTTACTGCCACAGAAAAACCAAGTCTCATGTACATGCCTGTAGAATAGGTTCTAACAGGAGCATCTATAAACTCTTCCAGCTCTGCAAATGCTACAATCTCGTCAAATCTTTTTTTTATCTCCTTTTTTGAAAGTCCAAGGATGATGCCATTTATGAATACGTTCTCTCTACCGGTGAATTCCGGGTGGAATCCAGCACCCACCTCTATCAATGTGGAGACTCTGCCATTGACGATAACCCTTCCTTTGTCAGGCTTATAGATGCCAGCAATAAGCTTTAGTAGTGTGCTTTTACCTGAACCATTGTTGCCTATTATTCCAAAGACTGTGGATCTTTTTATAGACAGGTTTATATCTTTTAACACTTCAAGGTGTTGCTTGTGAGGATTTTTTTTAAACCAGTTAAAATGCACCAGACGTTCTTTGAAACTGGAGTAGTTCTTTTTCAGAACATATTTTTTAAAATGTTTTTCTACATGTTCAAGTATAATAGCCTCGTTCATATAAACTCCGGGAAAGCCTCTTTTAATTGCTCAAAAATATAAACACCTATAAGAAGGATTAAAGTTGAAGCGATAAATAGATAAAAAAGATGGAGCCAGCTGGGAAATGTGTTAAAATAAAAGATCCATTGATATGATCTTATAATAGTAGTCATGGGGTTTAAATAAAATATGAATAAAAATCTTTTTGGCACCTGATCAAGACTATAAACAATAGGGGTTACAAAAAAACCCAATAACAGGAAATTACTCACGATCTGTTGAAGATCCCTGAAGTATACATTGATAGAAGAGACTATCAAAACAAGCCCCTGCGTGAGGATAAGCTGAACAATAAGCACAGGAATGATTGCTAACAAAGGTAAACCTATGGGCATTTTTAGAAAAAACATAAATAAGAACAATAGAGGAAGGCTTAAGATAAAATTTACCATGTTTACCAGTACAGGTACAGTTGGAACCACCTGTGGAGGGAATAGCACCTTTGTGATAAGGTTAGCACCCCCTATGATAGAGCTTACTCCGTCTGTCATTGCTGTGGAGAACCACATCCATGGTAACAGACCGGAAAATAGAAAAACTGTATAATTCTTGATGCTGGTCTGCATGAACACTTTAAAAACGAGCAGGTATACGAGCATTAAAAGAAAGGGGTTTAGGAATGTCCAGAAAAATCCGAGGATAGAACCACGATAACGAGCCTTAAGCCCTCTTACAACAAGTGCATTAATAAGTGCCCTGTATTTGTACAGGTCTACAAAATGATCAATTACCTTTTTCATATAAAATCAGTATACTGTTTAGGTATATAATGATGTCAAGTATTAAGCCCATTCTATAACAGCCTGGGTAACAGGTGAATTGGTGTTTTTATTGACACACTCTATGTAGTGCAACCGATTTTCAGGAAACAAGTCATTTGATATATTTACAAGGATCCTATCTTTATATCCTGCCTCATCAGTATAGTTTACCTGTATGCTTTTTATGTTGTTCGATGCGAGAAAAGAAGGATCAAAACAATCGAGTATCCAGTCTATATACCTTGCATTGTTTACATGGTAGTTAACATCAAGATCTTCTACCATCACATCCCTTTCATAGCTTTGCTCAATATGCTCAAAAGCCCTTATCTTTTCTAACTGTTCATTCAGGGCATGTTTCCCATCATTTTCTGGTAAATTTACAGGTAAGGATTGCATACGAAGTGGCTTATGGTTATTTTTGTTTATCAAAAGCCATAACGAAGTGGCTGATATTAATTCCTCATTTGATGTATTCACAACCAGGAAATCCCTCAAGGCAAATAGCTTATTTCTACCCTTAGGCCATGTTATAACATTTATAGTTTCCCCCCATGATGGCATTTTTTTTATTATCAACTTTATCCTTGATAGAACCCAGAACATCCCATATTTTTCCAGATCATGATAGCCTACTCCAAGATCGTATGAATGGTTTACAGCGACCTCCTGCATGAAGTGAAAAAATGAGGATAACCTCAATCTCCAGACCGGGTCAACATCATAGGATCTTATAATAAAAGTTTGTTCCCATACAGGTTTCATAAATGTTCTTATATAGAGTTAAACCCAAAACCATTGTCAATATTTTTGATAGGATAAAAGATTTTAATCCGATTCTGTCAACGTCTCCTGTTCTTTTAACGCGTCCTTTCTTCTATATATAATGTTCTTTATCATAAGCCCTGGGATAATGCTTCCTGCAACAAAAAGAGAGGCGATTAAAAACGCATCATCATAAGAATTTATTATAGCCCACCTTTTTATGTACCCTGCAATAAGCATCCCTTTGCCGACAATTGCTCCATTATAAAAGCTTGCTCCCCGGTAAATTGCATAAGTTTTAATCTTATTGAGCTGGGCATTCCACAGCGGTGAGTAGTAAGCTATCTTGCTCACGTAGTTTGTCATGTGCAGGTCGGTTCTGTTTTCAACTATGGTTCCCATCATTGCTATACTTATAGAGCTTCCAATCCTTATGATCAGGTTCAGTATGCCTGACCCTAAATTAACCTGTTCTGGTTCAAGGGCATTTATAGCTGAGTTTGTTAATGATGCCATCATAAGTCCTATTCCACAACCTCTCATTAACAGGTCTGTTATAATAAATTGTAGGTTTGAATAGACAGATAGGTAATGGAAATAATATAGAGAGAATGCAGTTAATATTGTTCCAACAATCAATGGAGGTTTTGGTCCAATCAGATCAGAAAGCCTTCCTGCAATAGGCATTGTTAAGCTTAATGCAATAGCCTGAGGTATAACCATCATACCTGCAGTAGTGGCAGAGTAACTCATTATGTCTTGAAAAAACATACTCATTAAATAAACACTGCCAACAAGGGCTACGGATCTGGTTAGTCCCATAATGTTAGACATGGTGAAGTTATAGTTCTTAAATATTGAAAGATCCATTATCGGTTTTCTAACTATGGATTCTATTATTATAAATGCAAAAAAGGAGAAATAGGAAATTACAAACAAATACATTATATAATTAGATGTCCATCCCTTCTCCTGTCCCTTTTGTAATGCTACAAGAAGTGTTGATATAAAAATGGTGAAGACTAAAAATCCTATGAAATCAAATTGCTTATAATAAGCTGAATTGCCTTCAGATGGCTTTAATACTGTTAATCCCCAGAACAATATAAGCACACCTATTGGTATATTTATATAAAACAATGCTCTCCATCCTACATGATCTATTATGAAACCAAACATCATTGGACCCACTGCAGGTGCTATTGTAGTCCCGGCTCCCCACATACCGAGTGCAAAGCCTCTCTCATCTTTTGGAAAGACTTCAGAAATCATAGTTACGCCAAGAGAGGTAATAGCTCCTGCTCCTATAGCCTGAACAATCCTGAAAAAAATAAGAGAGTCCAGACTCCAGGAAAAACTACATAAAAAAGAACCTAAAATGAAAAAGAGCACACCCCATAAAAAGGTTTGTTTGGTACCTATAACGTTTTTTACCCATGTTGCAAATAGGATGAATACTGCGAATGCAAGCATATAAGCTGTTGATATCCATTCAACCTGCTCCATGTTTATGCCGAATGCTACCATAAAGTGTGGAAGTGCAATGTTCATACCTGAGCTGTCCAGCACACTCATAAAACTCCCAATCATAACGATTACCAGGACCCACCATTTGTAGCCTTCGTCATTGTCAGAATTTTTCTTTTTCATTTCAGGTTTAAACTATAATTATGGATAATGTTTGATCTGCGTAAGGTTTCAAAACCTCTACAGCATTATACCTCCACCATCTACAACTATTGTTTCACCTGTAATATAAGCAGATGCTTCTGATGCAAGGAATAGTGCTACTCCAACAATATCTTCTGGTTCTCCTAACCTTTTTATTGAGATTCCTCTCAGTATTTCCTCAGTTAATTCAGGACTGCTATAAAGAGCTTCTGCAAACTTTGTTTTAATAACACCAGGAGCAATTGCATTAACCCTTATATTCATACCAGCCCATTCCTGTGCGAGTACCCGGGTTAACATAATAACGCCAGCCTTACTTATACTGTAGGCTCCAAGCCCCAATCCTGGCTTTATTCCTGCAACAGATGCCATGTTTATGATAACGCCTCCACCCTTTTCAGACATGATATTTGCGACTTCTTTGCTGAGGAAAAAGAACCCTCTTAAATTTACTTCAAATATCTTGTCCCACACCTTTTCATCAACATTAATAATAGGGCCAAACACTGGATTGGTTCCAGCATTGTTTACAAGTATGTCTATGCGTCCATAATGCTCTACAGTTTTTTGAACAAGTGACTTTATATCTTCAATCTTACCTGCATGTGCAGGTACAACATAGGCTTCGCCACCTTCTGCTCTGATCCTTTCTGCAACCTGATCAAGCTCGGTTTGTTTTCTGCTGGATAAAACGAGCTTTGCCCCGGCTGATGCAAATGCTCTTGCAATAGCTTCGCCAATCCCCCTGCTTGCACCTGTTATTATGGCAACTTTGCCATCAAGTCTGAATTTGTTTAAAACATTTGCCATATTATATTTCCTCCTTTGAATATTATTTTTAAAGTATATTCAGTATACACAATATTTTCAAATAGAGTTATGCTACCAACAGTTAGAATGTTGCAATCTTTACCTTCTAAATTGTTTTAACAATCTATTCATATCTGTCCTACCATAAAAGATGTAACATGCAGAGTTGCAATAATGCAAAAATTTCTTGACACATCACATACGTGTAGTATTTAACGATAAAAAATCGTTTAAATAGAGGCAGTATGGATTTTTTGTATAAAATTTTATTTTACATTAACCCGGAAAATGCATTTGCGAAATAGGGAAGTTTGTGTAATGAGTGATAACCCCGCGTCAAATATAGGTATTCTTCGAATATT
>JBMFUY010000050.1:0-12787 GCA_049966275.1 bacterium | reverse complement strand
AAGGACTTAAACCTCCTTTACAGCAAAAAGTCTTTGTATCTTAGGTGGATCGTGGGGTTGAACGAATGAGCAAACTTTCCTATTGCATTTTTCGGGTTAAACTTGTGTCACTCTGGGCAAAGCGAAGAGTCTATGGCTTTAGATTCTTCGGCTACCGCCTCTATTAGACTAATAAGTGTATCAATCCAAAAATGCGTTTGCGAAATAGGGAAGTTTGTGTAATGAGTGATAGGGTACCCCAAACGAATGGGCAAACTTCTCTATTGCATTTTTGGGTTAAGTATTTTTCTTTCCTTTTTGTTCTATTGCGTTATCCTGTTCTGCTTTAAGAAGCTGAAATAATAGATCAGCTATATCAGAAGGTAATACTGTGGGCTTTTCTCCTGTTGTTAATGCATAATAATATATCTGTGCAGCCTTTTCCATGAGTTCCATATTCCTAAAAGCCCTTTCTATGTTTGTACCAATAGTCAATGCCCCATGGTTCTGTAGTACATAACAATTGCACCTGTTGGATAGTTTAGATCTAACATGTTCCACAAGCTCATCTGAACCAGACAGAGCATAAGGAATTACATCTATTATATTCCCAATGTTCATTGTTACTTCATCAAATATAGCAGGCACAGATTTGTTTATAAGTGCGAATATACTTGTGTAAATAGGGTGAGAGTGTATCACAGCTCCAGCATCTCGTCTGTTTCTGTAAACTGCAATGTGCAACCCGGTTTCTCTTGAAGGATTAAATCTACCTTCAATCATATTCAGATCAAAATCAACAATGCATATATCTGCTGGTGTAAGCTCCATGTACTCCTTATTTGATGGTGTTATTGCAATTAAATCTTCTCCCTCTACCAGGATAGAAACATTGCCCCCTGTACCAACAGTATAGCCCTTGGCAAGCATCATCTGGCTATATCTCAGGACATCCTTTTTATACTGCTCATATTTACTCATGGGTTCCTCTCCTCTCAATTGTTATAGACATGGAACTCAGCATACGCAACTTTACTTTAAAAGCTAAAAACTTTAGCCTTATTTTTTGAGCTATATATGATCAACTTTTTGGTATTAATGATAATGTATATTCCCATGCCTTTATAGTTTTGTCTAAAGCCTCTTTATCGTGTTGCATACATGTGTACATTCGTGAACCAGCCAGTGTGAAGATACCCTGATCTATAATCACCATTTGATAATCCTGGGCTATATGTCTTCTTGTCATAACCTCGTTCAAGACATCAGGATGATCAACACTAACAGCCAGCATGCCTGTTGTTTCATAATGTATGATTGGTCCAAAATTGTAAGCGAAAAATGGAAGATCTTTTCTTGTTGAGAAAAGATCATTCATAGCCGCGGTTAGCTTGTTTGCATACTCAGTTGCTTTTTGAATAGCATTGTTTTCTTCAATTAATTTTAATGCATAGTAACAGGCTGCTGTGGATATCGGATTGGCTGATAAGGTTCCGCCTATGTATGCCTTCTGTCCTATGCTACCCACACCAGAACAGATATTCATGATATCTTTTCTACCACCTATACCACCTGCTCCTGGATATCCATGTGCTACTATCTTACCAAACACAACGATATCAGCATTAACATTTAAATATTTTTGAGCTCCACCAAGATCCAGCCTGAAACCTGTTACCACTTCATCAAAGATCAATAGGGCACCATACTCATCACACAGTTTTCTTATTGTTTTATTCCATTCAGGATGAACAGGGTGTGTGCCTGATTCCCCTCCAACAGGTTCAACAATAACTGCTGCTATGCCACCTTTATCTTTATTTTCTTCAAATGCCTTCCTTAAACCTTCAAAATCATTAGGAAAAACATCTACCAGATTATTAAAACAATCTGAAGGTATACCTGCTGCCTCAAGTGGACCGGCACCGGGTACATGCAGGGAATATACAACCTGATCGCTCCATCCATGATAGCTTCCACCTATCTTTATAATCTTATCCTTCTGGGTATAGATCCTTGCAACCCTAATAGCTGCCATAACACTCTCTGTTCCTGATTGTAAAAACCTTACCATTTCAACATTTGGAACATGTTTTATGATCTCCTGAGCAGCGAGTATTTCGTACTCTGATGTACATCCTGTTGAAGGGCCTTTCTCTTTAATAATTTCTATAATCTTATCATCAAGAGGGTCATAATGGTGACCAAGTATAATAGGTGCACCGGACATCAGGTAATCCACATACTCATTACCGTCTATGTCCCACATCTTGTATCCTTTTGCCCTATCCATTGTTATAGGAAATGGCTTCTCAAGGCTTAAATTATGCTCAACGCCACCAGGAATAACCTCCTTTGCCTTTTCATAAAGTGCAGCTGATCTTGCATGTCTTGCATAATAACGCTCTCTTACCTTCGCGAGTGTATCTTCAGGTATGGGATGCGTTGGGGTATTTACTATATGTTTAAGCCTCTCAACTATTTCCTGGTATTCCATTGCTACCTCCTTAAAGGATATTCTGTTATAAAAGCATCTGTAAGAACATTGTCAAGAATTTACATTATGCTTTAAATTTGACTTTTTTTATTGACTTTATATATTAACTATTGATAATCAGTTTCATTAAGGAGGATAGGTTGGCTAAACATAGGATAGTGAAAAATATTGTGCTTGAATCATGCCATGAAACAGGTGATAGCGATTATGTTCCTGAAAATGGAGAAGTCATCACAGTTGCACTTGCAGGCAATCCCAATGTAGGCAAAAGTACTATATTCAATATTCTTACAGGGCTTAATCAACATGTGGGAAACTGGCCTGGGAAAACAGTAGAAAAAAAAGAAGGCTTTACTGAATATAACGGAAGAACTTACAGGATAGTTGATCTACCTGGTACATATAGCCTCTCTTCAGGCTCTATAGAAGAAACCATAGCAGCCACCTACATAGTTGAACAGAAGCCAGATGTTGTAGTCTCTATAATAGATGCTTCCAATCTTGATAGGAATTTATACCTGCTTACACAGATCCTTGAAACAGGTGCTAAGGTTATAATAGCCCTTAACATGCTCGATCTTGCAGCTTCAAAAGGTATTGAGATAAACATAGATATGCTTGAAAAGGCTATAGGTATTCCCATCGTACCTATCATAGCAGTAAAAAATAAAGGCATAAAAGAACTGCTTTGTGCTATAAGTGAACTCGTTGAAAATAAAAGAAGTTTTTCTCCAGCCCCTTTACGGTATTCTAAATCTATTGAAGAGCTTATTTTAAGCATAACAAATAAATTGAATAAATATTCTCTCCCATTCACCAATACAAGATGGGTTTCCATAAAGATACTCGAAGGAGATGAGCATGTTACAGAAGCGCTTAAATCCATTGTAAGCCCGGATGACTATAAATTTATTAAAGAGATTCAAACACGCGCAGAAAAATTGATTGTCGAGATCGCGGATGGTCGATATGATTGGATACACAAAGCAACATCAAGTGCTGTTAAGCCTGTAAAACTAAACATCATAACCTTTACGGATAAACTCGATCACCTTTTAACGAACCAATTTTTAGGTCTTACCATTATCACTCTGGTGCTGGGCTTTATCTTCTGGGCAACCTTTGGCTTAAGTAAACCACTGATGTCACTGTTAAGTGAATCATTTAGCTTGCTTGATGATGTTTCTTTGAAACTGCTTGGGAGTGCGCCTGAATGGATAAAAGGACTGCTCATAAATGGGTTACTCGGTGGTGTTGGAACAGTTGTTTCTTTTTTTCCTCTTATTTTTATATTTTTTATATTTCTTGGAATTCTTGAAGATACTGGTTTGCTCGCAAGATCAACATTCATAATGGACAGGGTGATGCATGTCCTTGGCTTACATGGGAAAAGTTTTATATGCCTTCTTGTGGGATATGGTTGTAATGTGCCGGGTGTGATGTGTTCAAGGGTAATGGATAATGATAATGATAGGAAATTGTCTGTACTGGTAAACCCTTTTATACCCTGCTCTGCGCGATTTGTGGTAACAAGTCTATTTGTAAGCGTATTCTTCCCTCAACATGCTGCACTCGTAATGATATCTGTTATAGGCATAAGCTTTGCAATCGTTGTGGTAAGCGGTTTATTGTTGAGAAAAACCGTACTTAAAGGAGAACGATCGCCGTTAATTATTGAGCTTCCTCTTTATAGAAAACCAAATATGAGAACTGTAGGCCTTTATGCATGGAACAAAACTGTAAGTTTCTTTAAAAGGGCTGGCACATACATTGTTTCTTTTACAATTATAATATGGTTTTTATCCCATTACCCTGGAAAGACTATTGATCAAAGCGTACTTGGTATGATCGGTAAATTCATTGCACCTGTTGGAAGTGTAATAGGCTTTGATTGGCGTATCCTTGTGGCACTTATAACTGGTTTTACAGCAAAAGAAACATCCATTGCAACCCTCAGCGTTTTATACAATGCAACCAATGAACAAACCCTTGGTGTTGCATTGAAGCAGGCAATAAGCCCATTGGTTGCCTATGTTTTTATAGTATTTCAAACCTTATATATTCCATGTCTTGCAACTGTTGTTACTATGAAGAAGGAGTTAAATGACAATAAACTCCTTATAATTGGGATAGTCTATCCATTGATCGTTGCTTTTATAATAAGCTTTGCGATATATAAAATAGGAATGCTTTTCTAAGATGATGACACAAATACACTTACGCGCGGAAGCCCGGAGAGATCGTTAATTGTTTTTACGTATTTAAGAGTTGATCCTGTATCAACAATCCCTATCCTCTCTAAATATCTTTTTTGTGTATCATCGTGCTCTATAATAAGCATACCACTTTTATTAAGATAGCTTCCTACCTGCTGGATAATCCTGGATATAAGCTCCATACCCTTTTCCCCTCCATTTATGGCTTCAACAGGCTCGTAATTTATCTCTTTGGGCAGAGAGCTTAATCTCTCTTCAGGTACATAAGGAGGGTTTGAAACAATAAGATCAAACTTTGAAGATACAGGTATACCTGAAAACAGATCGCTTTTAAACAAAGTACATCTGTGGTTAAGTCCAAGCAACTGGCTATTCTTACGAGTAAGATTTATAGCCTTTGATGAATTATCACATAAACTGACATGCGTTTGTTTATTAAGATATGCTATACTTAATCCCACCACTCCACTGCCACAACACAGATCAAGTATTGTCTCGTATTGTAGTTCATCTATGTATTTTAAGGCAGTCTCAACCAGAAGTTCTGTTTCCGGTCTTGGTATTAATACACCTTCATTTATAAAAAACCGTATACCCATAAACTCAACAAACCCCAGTATGTATTGTAATGGATAATGATCAATGCGTTTTGTAATAGCTTTTTGAATCTTCTTTAACTCAGAACTCGACACCCTTATATCAGAATGGACTAAAAGAACCTGTTTGGGTATACCTGTTATACCAGAAATTATGGTGTTGATTTCAGAAAATGGTATTTTGTTTACTTTAAGCTTTTGGTTTTGCTGTACCCAATCATAAATAGCACTCAGACGAGGCATACTCACCGTACTGAAGAAATGTTTGCAAGTTCGTTAGCTCTATAAAAGGCTATAAGTGCATCTATAAATTCATCAATCTCACCAGATAGGACTGAATCCAGATCATACATGGTATAATTGATCCTGTGATCCGTAACCCTGTTCTGTGGGAAATTGTATGTTCTTATTTTTTCGCTACGTTCACCTGTACCAACCTGCTTCCTTCTATCCTGTGCTCTCTCCATGGCTTGTTTCTCCATACTCATGGAAAGAAGCCTTGACCTTAGTATCTTCATAGCTTTCATTCTATTTTGATACTGTGAACGTTCATCCTGGCATACTACTGTCATGCCTGTTGGAATATGCGTTATTCTTATTGCAGTCTCCAGTTTATTAACATTCTGCCCACCATGCCCACCTGCTCTAAAGGTGTCTATTTTGAGGTCCTCTGGTTTAATATCAATCTCAACCTCATCCGCCTCTGGTAATATTGCAACAGTTACAGTTGAAGTGTGTATTCTGCCACTTGCCTCTGTTTTGGGAACCCTTTGAACCCTGTGCACACCACTTTCAAACTTCAATCTGCTATAAACCTTTTCACCTTCAATAAGTACTATAACCTCTTTGTATCCACCCATACCAGTGGTATTCTCACTCAAGATCTCTGTATGCCATTTTTTCTTTTCTGCATACTTTAGATACATTCTTAATAAGTCTCCTGCAAAAAGTGCGGACTCTTCTCCACCTGCACCAGCGCGTATCTCGAGTAAAACATTCTTTGAATCCAATGGATCTTTTGGCAAAAGAAGTTCCTTGAGTTTGTTCTCAGTTATTTCTTTCTGTCTTTCCAGGGATTGTAATTCTTCTTTTGCAAGCTGCTTTATCTCTTCATCAGATGTGCTGAGGAGCTGTTTTGTAGATTCTATATTCTTCTCTAACTCTTTATATGTTTGATACGTCAAAGCTAAAGTTTCTATCTCATTCTTTTCCTTAATATACTTTGTGTATTCCCTGGGGTTAGAAAAAACTTCAGGATTTGTTAATAGCGTATTTATTTGATTGTAACGCTGCAGAACTTTTTCTACATTTTCAAACATTGTTACAATTCCCTGTAAAATGCCCTTACTTCCTTTAATTTACCACAATAAAAATCACCCTCCGGGCATGGACCTGTAATACAGGCTGGCCCTGCCTTTTTAAAGATGATTGGAGCCACAGCTTTGGCAAGCTTAAGCATCTCTATAGCCATTTCCCTTATCTCCCATTGTGCCCTCAAACAGGTTCTTAATCTGAAAAAGTGAAGCAGTTCTCTTGCATTCATTGTTACGATAATCCTTGTATTAATACCACTTGGTAATATATAACGTGCATCCTCTAATGGAATACCTGCGCTTATCATTTCATGGTATAAATTAATGGCTTTATTTGAAAGAGTCAAAAACTTCTCTTTTAATTCTTCATTTTTCCTTATAGTCTCAGGTACAATAAAATCAGACTGCTTATCAAATTTCGTGTATCTCTGACTCTGCTGGGAATACGAAGCAAGCCTGTGTCTTACGAGCTGATGGGTGGTTACACGTGATACACCTTCAATACCATAGGTAAATGATGCATGTTCAAGCACAGAGTGATGACCGGAACGCAGTATACTGAGTATCAATTTCTCTATCTTTTCTGTGGTAAGTTCTGCTTTGAGCTCTTCTATTGTATGTTTTGAATAACAAAGTCTTGCAGCAACAGCAACAGTCCTGTCAGGATCAGGGGTAAAATTAAGTAATCTAACATTCATAACTGCCCATATCCTGCTGCTGGATAATTATTAAAAAGATGGGTCTAATTAACCGAGGGCGATTTTGTATTGTTCTTTTTGCTGTACTTTCTCTGAAATTTCTCCACCATACCAGCAGAGTCTACAAACTTTTGTTTACCTGTAAAAAAAGGATGACAGTTTGAACAAATCTCAACTGTATAGCTACCCTTTGTTGAACGCGTTTCTATCACATTACCACACGCACATTTTATTGTAGCCTTCACATAATTGGGGTGTATACCTTTTTTCATTTTTCCTCCAGTTTCTAATCAAGCTCAACCTTGTTCATTGAGTCAAGAAATTCTTTATTGGTTTTTGTTTTTGACATCTTCTCTATTAAAAATTCCATTGCTTCCACAACACCCATGGGCTGTAGAACCTTCCTTAAAACCCATACCTTATTAAGAACATTTTTATCCAGCAACAATTCTTCTTTTCTTGTGCCGGATTTGCTTATATCCATTGCAGGAAAAACCCTCTTATCAGCCAACCTTCTATCAAGGACAATCTCCATATTACCGGTACCCTTAAATTCTTCAAAGATAACCTCATCCATACGACTCCCAGTATCTATAAGTGCTGTTGCTATAATGGTTAAACTTCCACCTTCTTCTATGTTTCTCGCTGCACCAAAGAATCTTTTAGGTCTTTGAAGAGCATTGGCATCCACACCACCGGATAAAACCTTTCCGCTTGCCGGTACAATTGTATTATGTGCCCTTGCAAGTCGGGTTATACTATCAAGTAGTATAACAACATCCTTTCCATGTTCTACAAGCCTTTTTGCCTTTTCAAGCACCATATCCGCAACCTGTACATGTCTTTGTGCTGGTTCATCAAATGTTGAACTGATAACCTCACCCTTAACAGAGCGCTGCATATCTGTAACCTCTTCTGGCCTTTCATCTATAAGAAGTACTATAAGATGTACCTCTGGATGATTTTTTATAATTGCGTTGGCTATATGTTGCAAAAGGATTGTTTTGCCTGTTCTTGGTTGAGCAACTATCAAGCCACGCTGGCCTTTTCCTATGGGTGCCAGCAGATCTATGATCCTGGTTGATAGCTCTGATGGGTTGTATTCAAGTTTGAACTTCTCCTGAGGATAAAGTGGTGTAAGATTATCAAAAAGTATTTTGTTTCTCGCCACTTCTGGATCATCGTTGTTTATACTTTCAACCTTTACAAGTGCAAAATACTTCTCCCCTTCTTTAGGCTGCCTTATCTGACCTGTTACAACATCGCCTGTTCTTATCCCAAACTTTCTTATTTGAGATGGAGAAACATATATATCATCCGGACCTGGAAGATAGTTGTAATCAGCGGATCTTAAAAATCCATATCCATCCGGTAATATCTCTAATACACCTTCACCATAAATAACGCCATTGTTTGCACTCTGTGCCTTGAGTATGCCAAAGATAAGCTCCTGTTTTCGCATACTCATGGCATTTTCTACATTCAATTCTTTAGCTATATTGGCGAGTTCGGCTATTGATTTTGTTTTTAATTCTTTTAGATTCACGATTGTTACCTCTTAAAATGGTTTTCAGAAGAATAGAACATTCCTGTATTTTGTCCTTCTGATGTTATTCAAACGAAAGCACAATATCACTAGTTACATCGTTAAATAAAATTTAGTTCTTGCTTCTTAATATTCAACTATCAAAATCTGACACACAGCTTATTATTTACCAATCAATTTAAAATTTCACACCAATCTTCTTTGAAACACCACTACTTATTCCACATGGTGTCTATAGCTGCTTATGATTAACAGAGCTATAAGTATAAATTTAGTAATTTATTTGGCGTTTGCAACACCACTACAGCCTATTACTACGTATATATCGTACGCAGTGCTCTTAACCTTTGATTTGGCGAGTTTCTCGCTGCCAGGTATTAACCTTAAAATATTGACCGCCTGACTATAATAAGGGTCATTAAAAATAACTACAGAATCATTGTAATTAAGTGTGGGTGCTCTCCCAACTTCTATTACATTAAAACCTGCTGATTTTATCTTTTGTGCGAAATATTGTGACTTATCACCTGCTGCACAACCATTTACAACAACTACCTTTGGACCCGTTGTAATACCGCTTGGCTTTGTTGCAGGAGGTAAAGATGCTTTGTGATATTCAAACCCTTTAACTGCAGAACTTACCCTGTTAAATAGGTACGAAAAACCTATTGTAGCAAGATAGTTAGTATCTGTTCTGACAGGATCAGGCAAACCACCGCCTACACCAAAAGATATAGCTGTAAATCTGGTCGGTAAATATCTTATACCCAGCAATCCGTAAAAATCTTCATCACCAAGTGGGATAATTTCAGAAGAGCTTGAACTCGCTTTACCAAGATTAGCGGACTGACCAATTAATTCTACACTAAAATAAGCCTTTTCAAGAAGTATAGCATACTCGTAACTTAATGAAGCGAGTAATATAGGAACTGATTGGTAACCCTTTAAAGGGGTAGCTTTGTCATAATAATCGCCCTGTTTAAAACCTATGTCCCAATAAAGCATATTTCTTTCATTCCCCCTTATCCTGTACCCAAAATCAGCCTCTATACCTACATTAGCATCACCACTGCCAAGGACTGCGGTCTTACTTGCTGAAGGTATTCCAATGACCAGTGTTCCTGCAAGAGAGATCGGCGTTGTTGTACCATCTAAAAATTTATATTTCCCAAGTAGATTTATATTCTCAATACCGCTCTCCTGCTTGGGACCTCCATTGATGTCAACAGGGAATACTATACCACCCTCAAGATTTTTTATAAAACCATAATTGAATATCCCGGATATATTCGTATCTGCCCAATCCCTGCTATATCCTGAAGGGTACCCATAATCTGATGGTGTTAGATGACCTGTATATCCAAGGAACAAACTCGCATTCCAGGAATTCTGCGTTAACACATCTGGAGTTCTCGTAACTATAAGTCCACTACCTCCACTATTTGAAGGCATAGCTGCAAAAACATTGATAGCGATTAACAAACCTACAACTGTCGTAAACACTATAAGTATACGCTTCATTTTTTTCCCTCCATAATATAATATATTAAATTGGTATAACGATAGAATTTAAATGTCAAGTATTTTGTGCACAAACTCATTTAAGCATTGATGCCTGGCTGATCTCTATCATCCTTTCAAGCGGTAAACGTGCCCTTTCTATAATTGCAGGTGAAAGTTTAATCTCATGTTGATTTTTTTCAAGTGCAAGCACAACATCCTCAAGTCTTGTCCTTTTCATATTTGGACATACCAGACCATGTGAGGCAATGATAAATTCCTTTTCAGGGCTATTTTTCTTAAGTTGATACAAAATACCCTCTTCAGTACCTATGATAAATGCCTTATGACTATCTTCCTTTGTAAACTTTATGATACCGGATGTTGATGTTACCTTATCTGCAAGCTCAACCACCTCTGGTCTACACTCAGGATGACAAACAAAAAGAGCATCAGGATATTTTTCTTTCAGGGGTATTATCTCTTCAGGGTAAATATGGTGATGTGTAGGACAATATCCATTCCAGATAATCATGTCCTTATCTACAAATCTTTTTACATAATTACCAAGATTCTTATCTGGTATAAAAATAACCTTATGCGAAGGAACAGCCTTAACAATATTCACTGCGTTGGATGAGGTACAACATACATCTGACAATGCCTTAACATCTGCATCTGTATTTACATAACTAACAACATAAGCATCCGGGTACTCATTTTTAAGCCTTTCAAGTTGCTGCACTGTGATCATATCAGCCATCGGACAGCCAGCGTACTCGTTGGGCAAAAGCACTACTTTATCAGGAGAAAGTATCTTGGCAGTCTCTGCCATGAACCTTACACCACAAAAAACTATAATATCTGCATCGGTTCTGGATGCTTTCACACTTAATTCATAGGAATCTCCGGTAAGATCTGCAATCTCCTGGATTTCAGCACGCTGATAGTTATGTGCAAGAAGTATTGCATGTTTTTCTTTTAGCAGTCTGCGGACTATTTTTTGTAGTTCTCTTATTTCCATTCTTATATAATAATCACATATACCCAAAATTACAATTCTTATTGCTCATTCATAATCTCAGCAATTCTGTTACACGCTTCTTCTATCCTGTCTTCTTTATTGGTTACAGAGATTCTAAAGTAATTTTCACCTGATTTTCCAAACCCCACACCTGGCGATACAACCACACCTGCTTGCTTTATAAGCTTCATTGTAAAAGATGTAGAATCAATACTGTCTGGCAATTTTGTCCAGACATAAAATGTTGCATTACCATTAAATGGCTTAAGTCCAACCTTAGATAATCTGGACGTTACAATATTTATTCTCTTTTTGTATATCTGCCTTAATGGTTCTGTTAACACATCCCCAAGCATTAAAGCTCTGATGCCTGCCCATTGTACAGCCTGAAAAATACCTGAGTCTATGTTGGTTTTTATTTTACCAAGCCCTGCTATTAACTCTTCATTTCCGCATGCAAAGCCTATTCTCCATCCTGTCATGCTGAATGTTTTTGACAAAGAATGAAATTCTATAGCAACATCCATTCCACCTGGGTATTCAAGTATAGAATGAGTTTTTTCTCCAAAATATATCTCTGAATAAGCAGCATCATGGGCTATGATAATATTGTACTTTCTGGCAAATGATATTACCTTCCTGAAAAAGGCTTCATCAGCAACTGCGGATGTAGGATTGTTAGGATAATTCAAGAATAGTACCTTTGTTTTCTTTAAGGTTTCTTCAGGTATGGTTTCAAGCAATGGTAAAAAGTTGTTTTTTTCGTTAAGAGGCAAACTATGCGGCGTACCACCTGCAAATATTGTTGATGCAAAGTATACAGGATAACCGGGTTCTGTGTAAAGCACAACATCTCCTGGGTTTACAAATGCCAGGGGAAAATGTGCTATCCCTTCCTTTGAACCTATTAAAGAAAGTATTTGTTTTTTGTAATTAAGTTTTACACCAAATCGTTTATAAAACCACTCTGCTGCAACCTCTCTGAACTTATCCATACCAGAGTAAGAAGGGTAAACATGATTGGAAGGATCCTCTGCTGCTCTCTTTAGTTCGTCCACAATCTCTTTAGAGGTTGGTAGATCAGGGTCTCCAACACCAAGGTCTATTATGTTGTATCCCTTTGCTATCTGTTCTGATTTGAGTCTATCCAATTCAGCAAAAAGATACTGCGGTAACATGTTCAATCTATCAGCATATTTAAATGGCATATCCTGCTCCTTTTAGTAATTTATGTATGTTGCTGTATAAATGATCAAGCAAAAAAAAGCAATATGCTTGTTAAAATATTGGACACTGTCAAACTGATTACGCATGGTATAGACAGTTGATGTAGATTATTGTTCATTAACCCGAAAAATGCAATAGGAAAGTTTGCTCATTCGTTCAACCCCACGATCCACCTAAGATACAAAGACTTT
>JBMFUY010000049.1:0-12864 GCA_049966275.1 bacterium | reverse complement strand
GATGGTCTTACTGTGTTTTACAATGATAAGTATATCTCTATTAATCCTGAACAAGTAGATGCTTTCAAGAACATTCTTACTGATTTTGCCATCAGCAAAAGAGAGTCTGATGTAATATTTGGTCTACCTGTAAACCAAGACAGAGCAAGAGAGATTTTGAGAGTATTAGTGTAAGGGTGCAGCAATGCAAAAGTTAAAAGGTTTGTTATTGAACAGTGGAATGCTTGTAGGTTTACTACTTGTCGGTGGTGAAGGAATGTCAAATCCAGTAACGCCAGTAAGCATATACTCTACACAGCAAAACCAACCATCAACGCAACCATCTATGATAAGCTATTGGAATACGGTATATCCGCAAATCGCCTCTTGTGTATCGCAAGTAATCAAAGAACGGTTAAAACCTTCTACTGTAGACAACGACGAAAATAGCAAAGATAAGTATATAGCATCATTGGGTTACGGCTCTGGCTATTACGTAATGATAGATACTTCACGCTATACCACATCAGATATATGTTATATAGATTTCACTCTAAGACAGCTTGGCTATACTCCTCATTACATAGAACCAGTAGAGCGTCTTATCGTGGGCGTCTTCCAAAGAAAACCAGATGCAGAAAGCATAGCAGATAAGTTAAAAGCTATGAAAATAGATACTGTGATAAGATACATAGAGTCAGCTCCATCTTATGCATATCCTCAATCAAACGTTGCTTTTTCTCAACCTACAATATCACAATCTACAAATTCCTCTTCTTATGTAACCAAGCAACAGTTTACCAAAATTATCAAAATCATTAACGACCAATTCAAAAATCAAAACGCCATCAATCAACAACTTTACAACGAAATTCAAGAGCTTAAAAGGGAAGTAGAACAGCTTAAAGAACAAAGACAACAGAAAAGAGGAAATCTTGTTGTTGCTCAAGCAATTGGTACTGCACATGTTAGAAGCTGTCCAAGTATGCGGTGCAGCGTTGTGAAAATACTAAATAGAGGAGAAAAGGTTTATTTACTTGGATACAGTGATGGTTGGGCTAAGATAAAGCTCAATGAGAACAGCAACAGCATTTATTATGTTTACAAAACATTGTTAGAGGTGAAGTATGAGAATTAAAGGTTTATTACACGGATTGTTTTGTTTAATGTTAGTATCACAAGCTGGACTTTGCCAAGACATTTCTATTGTAAAGATTAAATCTTGGGCATCTTTATTGTCTCACAATGCTCAACAAGAACGAGTTGTACAAGAGAAAGACAACCCTTATTGGTTCCCTCGCACAGTGTCGCTATCTGGTTCTATGACACTTTACGATGCCCTTTCGATGTTGACGCAAACTAATGTGACGGTAATTTTTAAAGATGACCATCTGAGCGATAGGAAGATAGCAGTAAATCTTTCTACTAGAAGCATTCCTAAATTTATCAATCTTGTATGCTATGCAGGTAATGTATGGTGTGATTACAATACAAAGAATAGAACGCTTGTTGTTAAATCAAAAAGAACATTCTTTGTTCACTACTATCCAGAAGGTCAACTGACATTTTCAATAGGATCGGCTGCTAACAGCGGTAGCGGTGGTTCTTCTGGTAATAACAACGGTAGCAACAGTGGCTCTGGTAGTGGCAGTGGCAATAATAACCAAAATGGCAGTCAAAACACTAATCAAAGCGGTGGGCAGCAAGGCAGTGGTAGCTCTTCATCCGATTCCAGTAGCATTCAATACTCTATTAGTAACTTGTCGTACGATACGTTCTTAGCAATGCTTAAACAATTGTTAGGCATTAATCCAATACCATCTCAAAAAGGTTTTATCATGTTTAGGGCTACGCCGAAAGAATGGGAAAAGATAAAGGATTACTTTGAAAAACAACAAAAGGAGCAGAGAGTCGTATATGCTTCCATACAACTTTATAGGATAGACTTGAAAAGGGCGTTTCAATGGGGTGTGAACTGGAATGCTTTGACTAACTTTTTCTTAACCAACACTTCAAAAACCTTGAATCTTGGTTTTCAAGGATTATCTTCATCAGGTAGCGGGTCTGGTGGTTTCAATGGTGGAATAACTGCTAATGTATTTGCTAAAGATGCATCTCAGCTTGCTTTAATTTCAGCGCTTTCTACTTTTGGTTCTGTTCACAAAGTAGATAGCTGGTATTACCAAATGACAACAGGTACTCCTATACCTTTCAGAGATTATCAGATAGTGAATTACTTTACAGTTGGTAGTTCTCAAAGTCAGTCGTCAACAGAGTTAACAGAAAATGTAAACCAAGTAGAAGTTGGGTTTAGGGGTGTTTTATCAGTTTATAAACAACGCCAAGGTTATTATGTAGATGGTTTTATTGATTTATCAAGTGTTGCTGGCTACGATACAATGAAAACTCAGTTTGGGACTTTATCGGCTCCAGAAATCGTCGGTAAATCATTCAGAATTGCAACATATTTGAAACATCTTAACAGTACTCTTGTGATAGGTGGTTTTACGACATTAGGCATATCAGACAATGAAAATGGTGTTCCATTACTTCGCAGATTCCCTATATTAGGCTTACTTTTTAAAGGTAAGAATGATTTGTCGCAAAACTCTGAATTTGTGGTAGTTATAACTCTGAAAAAAGCTAAATATGGACTAAACAATATAGCGCATGATGTAATAACCACCACTCATGATAAGATGCCTAGCTATATGAAGATATTTCCAGAGGAATAATCTATGAATATTAGCAAGTTTTCAAATGTATTTCAAAAGCACGGAAAAGTCTTTTTAGCTATAAGAGATAGGATATACGATGGCAGTACAGGAGAGCTGGTGGACTTGTTCTATGCCAAAAAGCATGGAGTTATAATAGAATATACCAACACATCACCGCACATAAAGACTGCAAGAAAGATAAGCAGCAAGTATGTTTATAAATCAAAAAAGGAAAACATGTTTTTTGTATCACCTACACTAACAACGCCGTATATTTTTGATGTTATTAGTGATTATTATGGAACAACCTCCTTTATCATAAGAGAAAAAGCCTTCATTATTGCTTTCTTCGGAAACCGCATTGACTATATAGTGTCTACCGATGAAAGTGCAGTAGCGATGTTTTTAGAAAAAACATTTCAGGGAGTGGATTATACGGAGTATACTACTGCAGACGTATTGAAGCTTGTTAAACCAGACGAGACAAAAAAAATTGCCGTAGTCGCTGGCATTTTCTCTATTGGCATTATAGGTTTTTTGTACTTTATATACAATGAATTCTTCTATACACCGCCTATGCCAAAATTTGTGGCTAAAAAACCGCCGCCACCTGTAGCACCTGTTAAGGTCAACCAAGATGCAGTAAATATAGCTAAAACACAAACTATATTATCTTACTTGTTTAAACCGATAAAACCTTACCAAGCCATAAAAACAATTAGTTTTGATAACGATGAAATAATAAAGGTTTCTTTGTTTCCAGACTTAGGATATAAATTAACGCCTCATGGTTGGTATGAAAAGAACATAACGATACCGCCACCAGCACAAACATCACAGGGAAATTCTGCGTCCAGCAAACCAGTAAAACAGTGTTTTGATTATCTGTCTTCCATAGGCACTATATCATCTAATCAAGGACATGTCATTGTTTTCGATGTGAAAAGGGACATGAATGTGAAAGATCTGTCAAATATGATTACAAATCTCTATGGATGCCCAATTGCTATTAGTGGTTCCATAGGAGATATTGATTTACTTGATAAGGTTGTAAATCTTAAGATTACTTTGTACACAGGAGGTAATATGCAATGATGGGTAAGATGTTGAACTCTAATAATAGTGGTGGAGATAAAAAAGCACAAATGTCAAGCGGTCAATCAGATGGTGTAAATAAATTTAAGGGAAATCGCATGATATTGATTGTTGCTGTTGTTGTGGTTATTGTGTTGGCTATGGTGTTTTTCCTGCTGTCAGGGGGTGGCAGTAGCTCGCATCATAAAATGCTGCCGCCACCAACAAATCTTCCACAACCAGCTGGTATGCCACCATCACCAGTAGCGCCACAGCCTATGGGACCGCCACAACCAGTTAATGCACCACAACCATCTGGGAAACCGTTAGTAAATAATACCAATGCACAGCCAAACACTGCTCAGCAAATACCTGGTGTGCCCCCGCCTCAAACCTACCAAGGTGTTCAATCGCAACCATCCTCTGTTGCTACTCAATCTAGTCAAAATAGCGCTAACTCAAGCACATCGCAAAATAAAGAGCAAAATCTCGTAAGTAATAATCCTAATTTGATAGGTAGCACAGTAGAAAAAGCTTTGAAAGAAATAGAGAGTAAAATTAAAGCCCGCGAGGATGAAAAACACAGTAAAGATCTAGGCTCATTGCCGTCTTTAAAGAGTTTATTGAATAACAGCGGACCTGTTAACCTTAGCAAACTCCCGCAACCTTCTAACGGAACGTCACCTATCTTGAATAACGTAAACAATGGATTGCCAAAAGTAGTGCGTGTCTCATCTAAGATGATATATCCAGATGGTAATGTTGTATTGAAAGCTGATATTGGCAACATAACGGTTGGATCTAAGATAGGGGATTGGAAAGTGACAGCCATTACAGATAATACGATTGAACTGCAAAGGACAGTCGAAAAGCAAAAGAAAGTTGGCAAAAAAGAAGAGACGATCAAGGAGATACAACATAAAACAGTTAAGTATTACGTTGCATTTTAAGGAGTGACGCGTATGGACTATGAAATGATAGATTTTGTTGAGCCGTTTGAGAAGTTACTTGAAAACAGTGGAGTATCGTTTCAAGAGGTAAAGAAGCGAAGCGAAGATTTAGGAATACCGCCTTTGGAAGTCATTGTCAATGTGCTTAAGATATTTGATTACGACCAAATAGCTAAAAGATGGAGCGAGATATACAATATACCGTATTATTACAGAGATAAGGTTATAGAAGTAAAAGATTGGTATATAGTAGTTCCTAAAATAGGAACTATTGACGATACTGTTATAGGTGTTTGGCATCCGAAATACTATGCTATGGCGAAAAGGCAGTTTCCAGATAAAGATGTTTATATAATGCCTTTTGCCTTATTCCAAATCAAGAATATAGAAGAAACTGGGCTATATGGTGAATTTATAGAATTAGTTAAAGCAGCTATAAACTTAGGAGCAACTGATATACATTTTGAGATTAGAAATGAGTTTGTAGAAATAAAACTAAGATTGTATGGCGATTTACGTAATTACATGTCGATTGACTTGAAACACGGATACAAACTTATCAAAACCATTAAGAACGAGAGCGCTAAGTGGACACCTAATATAGATGTTGAAGAGTGGAGAGAAAGACAAGATTCAAGGATAGTCATACCAGACTTAAAGTTAGATTTAAGGCTTGCCTTTACGCCATCGCTTCAAGACGGTTATCAAAACTTAGTCATAAGATTGCTCAGTAAGTCTTTGCTGAGAATTAAGGGAGTTGAAGATTTAATCTCTCTTGGATACTCTAAAGAAGATGTTAATGCTTTGCTTAGAACTATATCGTTTGAGAACGGCATTAATATAATGTCAGGAGCAACTGGTAGCGGTAAATCGAGGACTATTAATACTATACTAGCTTTAATACCGAACACGAAAAAGATACTTACTATAGAAGACCCTGTGGAATATTTCCTTGAAAACGCAGTGCAGCATCAGGTTTTATATGTAGAAAAAGAAAATGGTAAAAAAATAGACATGAACTACTTAGAGTATTTGAGAGCGTTTATGAGACAAGACCCAGACGTTATATTTGTTGGTGAATGGAGAAAAATACCAGCCCTTACAGAAGCTTTGTTGTATGCGTCAGAAACAGGTCACTTGGTGTTTACTACTTTACACTCATCAAGGATTGTTAACGTCCCAAACTTGTTGGTTAATCAATATGGAGTAAAACCTGAAGACATATCAAACAATGTAAATATTCTAATAAATCAAAGGCTTGTTAAAACTATTTGCAAATCTTGCGGTATTCCGCACGTAATCACAGAAGAAGACTTAAAGGATGTTGCTCATTTAAGATTTAAAGATAGAGATAAATTGTATTCGCTTGTTGGGAAAGAAGCTTTAAAAAGAAACAAAGAAGGTTGTGAGTATTGTAAAGTACTAGATAAAATGTCAGGACAAGTATTGGTGAGTGGTTACGCTGGAAGAACAGCAATGTATGAATATGTGTTGTTTGATGAGGAAATAAGAGAAGTTGTGTTAAAGTCTACATCTTCACTTACAATAGAAGAGTTGGTGGTAAACAAGGTAAAAGAAGGAAAAAGTAAAACGTTTGTTGATGTAGCTATTGATAAAGTATTAAATAAAGAGATAAGCCTTCAAGATGCACTATCTAAGCTAAGCTAGAGGTCTTTATGCTAGGTATAGGAAAGAAAAGACAGCAAATTGAAGAGCTAGTCTTAGAAATACTTTTGTCAATTTTACAAACAGGTAAACCATCGGTGGTAATAGATAAAGCAATAGAAATTCTTGAGAAGAGAAACCAAAAGCAACTGGTACTGCAACTTATAACATCAAAACATTACATTGAGAACGGTTATAATCTCGTAGATGCCTTCTATTACGCAAACTTATTGACTAACGAAACATACAACTATTTTCAGTTAGTAAGTAAAAAAGGAACAATTGATACAGCCTTCGTGAGAAATTATATACAAGAAAATAGAGAAAGAAAGAAGACCTTAAACGAAATGATAGGGCTTCTGGTAATGCCACTGGTTTATGTGTTATTTTCGGCAGCAATTGGAACTATGTTGATAAAGCAGTTTATGAACCTTATTATGAACTCTTTTTCTCAAAAAGAAGGTGTCCCTTTACTAATGAAGCCGTATCTCTTTGTAGCTCATTTTCCATTAATTAGTGCTGTTATAATGATTATTATATCAGCTTTTATAGTGTTCACAGTGATGGGAATAACATTTAAGAAAGTTGGATACAAAGAATTCAAGATTTTTAATTTAGCGTCTATGATGATTGTCTTTAGAACTCAAAAACTCTCTTATTCTGAACTTTTCTTATCTTTGGCTAACTCTGAAAAAGATAAACGCTTTAAAGAAATGTATGAGTATGCATCAGAGGAAGTAAAGGTTAATAGCGTAGCAAATGCACTGTATATGCTTTACGATTATCTTGACGTTAATACGATTTTGATTTTTCAAAACTATTTAGAAAAAGGAGAAGACGTAGAGGGATGGAAGTATTTAAGAGATAATGCTAAAGCATCTTTTGACAATAAGATGAATACTCTTAAAGGAATAGTTCCGATGATAGGCTATGCTCTAGTCGCTTTTATTATAATATTTTCAATGATGCCGTTGGTATTTGCTTTACAAAATCTCTTCAATAGCCTAAAATACTGATATCATCTTAACAGTTTTCATAAGCCCTCTTGGTAGGGCTTTTTGTATATATTTTTTTCGGTTTCAGTGCTTTCAATAAAAAATCGGCACTGTCAACAGCCCCTTGTGGTTCTCCACACGTGTATACATCAAGGTAAGCACGTTTTAAATGATAGTTGATATGTAAGGATAAGTGGCTTTCTGCAAGAAGTACTACACCTGAAAATATGTTATCGTAAAAGTGATAATACGATGATATCTTTGTTAGCCTTCCAACCTTTACAGAAGTTTCAATTGCATCGATCGCATCGATTTTGTCGTCAATATCATACATATCTACAACAATATGAAAACCTAAGGCTTCATATTGCTGCTTTCCTTGAGAGTTTTCTATACATATCAACATACTTACTAAGTCTCACAATATCAACATCGTAAATTTTATATTTATACATCTTTAATCTTATATTAGGAACTGGTGAAAAAACAACAAGCCTATTTGTTTCATAGTCTCTCATTAGAGCTTTTAAATTTCTTATGCCGTAATTGTAATTAATTAAATCTACTGAGAAGTAAATACCGTTATAATATAACACGTAATCTTTATGCGCTACAGTGAATGAACTGGACGGTTGTTTATTCACTATGGTATCGTCATATATAGTCCAGCAGTAGCCATCCTCTATTATGTCGCATACTTTTCTTGCAATGGTTTCCATCTTATTGTTGTGCTCCCACGTAGTTCCTAATACACGGTTTCCCATCGATAATTGCTTATAGATTTCCTCGAGGATGAAAAGTCCACCGAGAACATTATTTTGTTTATTATACATCATAGATATTTCTTTAATGCCGTCATGCACTTGCAACCAATGTATAAAGGCTAATATGTCATCTTCTTCTTTATAAATACCGAAATTATTTAAGTCTAGAGTAGCTTTTAGCACCGCTTCATCTGGTATATCAGGTGGAAGAAGCAGTGTCTTATTTTGTATGATGATATCTTTAATTTGTGATTGATCCATATTATTTAGTAGCCTGTTCTATTTGTCTTGAATATATATCTTTGATATCTTCTTTGATATCTTCTAATCTTGCAAACAAATCATATTTAACCAAATCTGCTATATCGTATTTCATCAGTTCATCATCTCCAACTGTGGGCATTTCGTCTTGATGCATTAAGAGGAACGATGCTAAACTCTCCTTAGTGAAGAATACCCCCTGTGGTATGTTTTCTTCATAAAATGTTATCTCGTTATCGCTTGCAATAATAATACCGATATCGCCGTATATTGGCATGAAAATTCTCATCGGTAGTATATTGCTGTAAAGGTTCTTTAGCAAAAGCTGAATGTATCTAAATACATTTGGTGATATTAAAACGCTAGTAGACTGCATAGCAACAATAGCATTTGGCTTTAACAATCTTTTAATATCCTGATAGTGCTTTCTTGTGAATAACCTATTAACTTGATCTTTTTTGTTGGAAAACGATGGATCTGGGTAATCTAAGATAATTAAATCATATTTTTTATCAGTTTCCTCAACATACTTTATACCATCTTCAATAATTACATTAACTCTTGGATTGTGTAAAGAACCAAGGTTTAATTCAAGCATGTCTGGATGATGCTTGGCTAACGTTATCATAAAATGCGAAATATCTACTAGGTCTATACTGGTAATATGCTTTAACCTTAAAAGCTCTCTAGCTCCTAAGCCGTCGCCACCACCTAATACTAAGACATTGTTTTCTTTGGTAGTATCTAAGCAAAGTGCTGGTAGCAAAAACAAACTTTGATGGTAGCGGTATTCATACCTGCTGTCAAACTGTAAGCCTCCGTTGATGGACATTGCTACGGAGTTAGTTCTTTCGTCTTTGTACAAATGATATTCAACGCCGTCTTCTTTCCAAAAAGCTAGTGTTATCATTATCACTCTCCTATTACATCAACGTAATAAACCCAGTTGTTGTTGCTGTCCTTAACACCTATCCTTGTTTTTTCAATACCTAATACTGGATAATATTCTCCTGGATAAGGCGGAGGACAATTGACGGGATTACCATTAGAGTCTGCTAACGGAACTATGGTCAATGGGTTGCCAAAACCATCAGTTGCATACTTATTACCTAAGTTAAGGTTCTTCAAAAAGTTATCAACGTCGCTTTGCTGGTTCAATACACAAATATTGCTTCCCTGAGGCCATGCTGTGCTATTGTCTAAAGATACGCAACCACAATTATCGTTTGCGTCTGTGATACCAGAACATAGTGTTAATGGATTATAACCAGTAGCTTGCCAAATCCAAGGTATCAAAGCTATATCATCTGAATATAAACCGCCAGGCGGATCGTTTGGTGTGCCATTTCCATTATCACATGGATTACCGAGTTCTTGTATTTTTCTTATTCTAACGTAGTTCTTGATAGCGCTTGCAAGTTGAGATACTTTTTCTGTAGTCCTCGATAAAGCCCATGTAATCTCCTTATCTAGCGTAATGTTATAAGTCGCGTTTGTTTTAGGGTCATTCACTGTAAGTGAGAAAAACTGGTTTTGATACGGCAGTGTATAGTTGGATCCTAAGTTTTGGTAATTGCTTTCTGAGAATTGCAGCAATTGTCCCCAGCCGTCATAACATTCTACCGTAAAGTTTGGAGCATTACCGTTTACTATGCACCCTGCACGAGCTAACATATTGATAACATTAGTGTCAAATGTATTAAACTGTAAATTCGTTGGATTAACCACAATGGGGAAAAGCGTTAAATTAGCACATGAGCCGTTATTCCAGCCATAGCAGTAATCTTCGGAATATTTAATGTTATCAAAAAAAGTATTTACCATAGCTTGATGTAGCGTAGAAACCACTTCCTGCGTATAGTCAACGCCTCTTAAGTTTTGCAGTTGCTTGAACCAAACATTGCCTATGGCAAGCATTACAGCCGCAACGCTTAAGACTACCAATAGCTCTGCAATTGAAAAGCCTTTTGTTGTTAACTTTTTTAATCTACTCATTAACCACAACTCCTGATACAGCGCAAGCATCACCGCTAGAGGTATTAGGTTTTATGTAACCGTAAAAATTGCCTGAGTTATCCTGAAAAAATTGAGGAGATAGCTGATGTTGTATTAACCACGCAATGCCATTTGGTAATTGTGATACACTAGTTAGCTGATTGATTGGTATTGCGTATTCACTGAACAAATCTGACAATGTGCCTTGGTTGTTTGGAAGAAAACCCCAAACAATGTTTGGATTATTGTAGTTGTTTGTCCCTGAAGATGTGGCACTAACACAAAATGACACCGTAGGATAAGGACAAACGGAAGCATCTCCATAATGTTCCGCGGCACATTCTTGACATTGTATAATCATGCTTTGCGCTATTTCGCAATATCTTATTAGTGCTGTCTCTATTTCATCTCTTTTGTTCAGAATCTTGGGCTGATTTACAGCCATTGGTTGATTCGCCTTAATATGCAAAAATATATCGGCCTTATTATGTGCGACTAAATCAGATTTAAGAGCAAAGAAAGAGGCAACCACCATGGCTACCTCTATTGCACCAAACAATACTAAAGATAAAAAACCCATGAATTGTTAGCTACAAGGTTTATTATATAGGGTGCAAGTTAAAGAACTTCCATTTTGAGATGCACTATCACATCTTGCTTGGAAAGTGTTGTAAATTTGTGAAAATACCTGTGTCTGAGTTATAGGTGGGGTGGTTATGGTAATTTGGTTGTTGCTACACTGATACTGCCAACCTTTATTGACTACTCTCTGAGGAACATAAGCTCCGTTGGTATCCCAACTCCAACCAGATGGTGGATACTTGTAAGTACTTTGGAAGTAAGCAGCTAAGCCAGATTCTATCATCTTAAACTCATTAGCGTACTCTTCTTTTACCTTCCATCTGTTAAAGAATACCGCTGCAGTTCCTATGATACCCAATAGGACCACTACAACGCCAGCCCATACCATTAAGTCCATTACTGAGAAACCACGTTGATCTTTTAGTTTGCTTACACTCATTTTAGAACCTCCTGATTAATTACAAATTAACCATATTTACCATGGCCATGATAATCTACTCTTCCCACAGGTGGTGGAGTCGGTTGATTTCCACCTTGAGCTTGTAAATAGCTATCTATATCTGATTGTCCGTTGTTTATGGCGGCTAGCGCGTTAACGGCGGCTTTAGTTATGTATGTTCCGCCATAGCTCCAATTCATGGGGCCGGCTCCATACTTACCGCAACTGGCACTTCCATTGTATGTATAGTCTACTCTTGTTGCTATGCCACTTGATGCATCAAAAGAATATTGATATTTATGTTCTACGGCGCTATCACATCCAGTGCCGTATTTACCACCACAGTAAGCTAAGCATTGCATTCCTTGGTCTAAAGTAGGTGTTTGAACCAGTGTGCCTTTTGTTTGAAGTGGACTGCTTGCGTTTATTTGTGGTCCAAAATAAGTATACTGAACCGTAAATGGATATCCACCAAGGGTAAAATTCGCAACAGAACCATTTGGAACGCTTGTACCTTGAACATTAGCTGTCAATAATTGCGGAACGGTAGCGCCTGTTGCTATTTTCTGGCTTGTAGAAAAACTATTTGCAACACTATTCATTTCAGGGTTTACCGATTGAGTTAATGCCGAGTTTGGGTTTTTATACATGTCGTAGAACGTTTGGTCAGTTTTTTGCATATACTGACTTATTTGTGGCGGTACTATATAAACCGCACCATAGCTTGCCGTAGCAAGCACCATTACAGACCCAGCAGCCAAAGATTTAAGTTCCCTTAACTTTAACGCCATATCAAACCTCCTGATAATATTATACATTATTTTTTAAAATTTTCAAGTGATATAACTTGATAATAGTATTGACAAATCAAAAAGCATTTGTTATAATAACTTTCATGGCATTTGATGATATAAGCAATTACTTGATGATGCTTTCAAGACCAGAAATAAAGACAAAAAAGAAGTGCTAATAAGAAAAAGCATTGAAAGGTTAAAACCATATTATAACAATCCCTATGTGAAGTCAATCGTTATTAGCCTTCATGCATATTTGGATTTTGACGAGATAAAGCATCAATGTAACTTCTCAGACAATCATAAGAGGGCTTTACTTTTAGATGTCAAGGAGAACCTGAAACGCTTAACGACAAGGAGGTATTTATGAAGATATTAAGAGCTAAAATGAATGAAACTTACGCTTACAAAGGCATGCTTGATATTGAAATCAAAGAATGCAGTAATTGTAAACCTAAAGTCTATAAGGTTTTCTTTGATAGGATTAGAAAACACGATGATAAGCCAGTGTATTACCTATATGCCTACCGATATAGGCATTGCGCTAATAGAAGCTTTAAAAAGCGATGATGCATGGATAATTGATTATGAGTTTACAAAGAATATGGAAGAGTTTTTAGATGAAATAGAAGAAAACAAAAAGAACTGG
>JBMFUY010000048.1:0-13246 GCA_049966275.1 bacterium | reverse complement strand
AAAAAGTCTTTGTATCTTAGGTGGATCGCAGGGTTGAACGAATGAGCAAACTTCCCTATTGCATTTTTCGGGTTAATAATACTTCAACAATGGCTTTACATATATCTGGCTCTGTTTTTATTATTTTTCTTTCTTTTTTATCAAAATCTTCTTCTGTCATAAACGCCTTCATTTAAAACTTATAACAACTCCAGAATATATTTAGAGTGATGCCAAAGATATACCCTAAAAACTGTGTAGATCCGTTATTTTTGTTCCACAGATTGTTCAGTCTTACTGGATGAAGTATTTGCTGCCTGGAGGTCTTTTTGTAATTGTTTAATCTTCTTTTTATATGAAAATTGCTTTGTTAATGCTGGTAGATATGCCACTAAATAACCTATAACAAATGATATAATAATAACCAACCACAGTGGTATCTTTGAAGTATACCATCCAATAAAATGCAGGTTAAATCTAAATGTGAAAGTGTGTTGTAAGTTGTCATAATTTTCCCAGAATACCACGATCAACAACACTAAAAATAATGTAATTATTATACGTTTAATAAGCTTCATGTAGCTTTTCCTTTAATCTATCGTATGTATCATGAAGAGATTCTGGTAAAACTTTGGTATCTCCAATCACCGGCATGAAATTTGTATCACCATCCCATCTTGGTACTATGTGAACATGGATGTGCTCTTCATAACCAGCCCCTGCAATCTTACCCTGATTAATTCCAATATTTAAGCCATCCGGTGAAAAGGCATCCATAATAGCATTTATACCTGTTTTCATAAGTATAGATATATCTTCAATCTCTTCTTTGGTTAAGTCCTGAAAACAAGCAACATGCCTATAGGGTGCAACCATAATATGTCCTGTATTGTAAGGATACCTGTTCATTATTATGAACGATAATTTTCCTCTGTACAAAATTAAATTTTCTCTATCTTCCCAGGAATTTCTCGATGGATAATAACAAAATATACACACCTTTTCTTTCCCCTGAACACTATCCTCAAGAATATATTTTAACCGCCACGGAGCCCACAATCTATTCATTTTTACTTATGTACTTTTATTAACAAGTTCTTTTAATTCCTTACCAGCTTTAAAGAATGGAACGCGTTTAGAACCTATGGTAAGGCGCACCCCTGTCCTGGGATTTCTCGCTTCTCTCTCCCTTCTTAATTTGACAAAAAGCGTACCAAATCCTCTAATTTCAATCCTATCATTCTCCATTAAAGCTTCTATCATTCTATCTATTATTGTATTCACTATCTTTTCTATATCTGGTTTAGCTATATGCGGAAATCTTTCTGTAAGTTTCTTAACCAACTCACTCTTCTTCATCAATGAGCCTCCTATTTAGGCATACTTATCATATAATTCAACCTGAACAAATTATTTTCAAACAACCTTTCTTCAATAGCATTTGCAATACTATTAGCAATACTGTTTGTTAGTATACTGAGAAAATCCCTTCTTGGCGCCTGTGGATAAACAAGCTTTGCCTCTCCCTTTATGCCACTTAATTTTGCAGCGAGTTCTTTTGCAGTGTGTAAACCTCCAAGTTTATCTATAAGCCCCAACTTGAGGGCTTGATCACCCGCAAAAATCCTGCCATCAGCTATCTTATCCACCTCATTCATAGGAATATGCCTGTTTTCAGAAACAACAGTCTTAAACTGAAGCAAAACATCATCTATCACAGATTGTAAGTATGCCTTCTCATCAGGTTTCATTGCTCTGAAAGGAGAACCAGTATCTTTAAATTTTCCACTTTTTATAACCTCATTTTTGATCTTTGCCCATTTCAAAAGGTCTCCTACGTCAAAAAAATCCATTATAACACCTATACTACCTGTAATGGTACCTGGCTCTGCAACTATTTTATCTGCACCACAGGCAATATAATATCCACCTGAAGCAGCCACTGTGCCCATAGAAACAACTACCACCTTCTTCTTCCTGATTCGAACGAGTGTATCGTATATCTCCTGAGCGGCAGCCACTCCTCCACCCGGGGAATCTATTCTGACTATAATCGCTCTTATACTGTCATCCCTGTAAAATGATTCGAGTTCTTTTATTATAGGTTGTGGCTCTGCTATAACTCCTTTTATCTCTACAACACCTATTCTGTTTGAGGACTGGAAGATTGATTCAGGAGATAACGTGGCTACTCTATTGGCATTTAACTTAAATAATATAGATGCCAGAAAAGATAGAACCACCACTATTATTAACGTTATTGCAAGTATGTTGGCTACTTTTTTTTCCATAAATACTTCCTATTTACCATTGTTTTTTAGTTTAATAAGCTCCCCAATGTTTGAAACACCCTTTTCGTTTGTTTTCAAATATTCTTTTATTACCATCTTTTCCTTCTGTTTATTCAGGATTTTCAGACCAAGGGATAACTTTCTGTTTATCTCATCAACACTGAGAACAGCAGCCTCTATTTCATCCCCAACATTATACGACTTTTCATCTGTTTCTCTGTTGTTTTCTATCTCTGAAATATGGATCAATCCTTCCACCCCATCCTCCACCTCAACAAACATTCCAAAATCTACCTTGCCTGTTATAGTACCCTTTACTATATCACCTTTTTTATACCGTTTAGAAATATCCTTCCATGGATCAGGTGTTAGCTGCTTTATGCCAAGTGACAATTTCTGATTGTTTTTATCTACATTTAACACCATAGCTTCAATCCTATCGCCCTTTTTATACAGAGATAATGGATTCTTTATCTTTTTACTCCATACCACATCATCCACATGAACAAGCCCTTCAATGTCCTTCTCAACCTCAACAAATAGTCCAAAATCTGTTATGCTTGTTATAGTTCCGCTTACTTTTGTTCCGATAGAGTACTTCTCTGCTATCTCTTCCCATGGATTTTTTATTAACTGTTTGTAGCCAAGAGCTATTTTTTTGTTCTCTGGATCCACGCTAAGAATGATCGTATCTATAACACTGTCCAGTGAAAGGTACTTACTTGGATGCTTGAGCCTTCTATCCCAGGAAAGGTCTGTCTTATGGATAAGCCCATCAACACCGGGTTTTAATTCAACAAACACACCAAAATCAGTTATATTTACTACCCTGCCACTTACCTTACTACCTTCTTTAAACTCATCTTTTACTTTCAACCATGGATCACCTTCAAGCTGCTTCAAACCAAGGGATAGTTTGCCGGATTCTGGCTCGTATTTAAGTACCTTGAGCTTTAGCTTCATGCCGTTATGTAATATCTCTGATGGATGTTTTATCCTCCCCCAACTCATATCCGAAATATGCAACAACCCATCTATGCCCTCAACATTAACAAAAGCCCCATAGTCTGTTATGGTTCTAACAACCCCTTCAACAATGTTACCCTCTTTGAGTAATTCATTGCGTCTTTTTTCCTGAGCTTCTTTTTCACGCTCAAGTAATTGCTTTCTTGATAGGATGATGTTTTCAGTTTTTTCTTCGTAATTTATAACAAGTGCCTTAATGTGCTTCCCCACATAACTATCAAGTGATTTTACAGGTTTTAAATCTATCTGTGACCATGGTAAAAAAGCCTGAACACCTATATCAACCATTAGTCCACCCTTGGTCTTTGAAACCACTTCTCCATGTACTGGTGTTGAATTTGCAAGAGCTTTTGCAACATTTTCCAGAGCCCTTATCTTTTCAACCTTCTGTCTTGATAACTGGACAAAGTTGTTTTTATGATCAGTGTTCTGGATAAGAACCTCTATGTCATCGCCAACCTTAACCTTAAATCTACCTTTTGAATCAACAAGTTCACTCGCAGGAATAAAACCATCTGCTTTGTAACCTATATCCACAGTTGCGCCATCGTTTTTTATCTCTATTACCCTGCCCCTTACTATATCTCCTATCTTAAAGGTTTTTACACTCTCTCGCATGAGCTCTTGAAACTCAGCAGTGTTTTCATTTTCCTTATTGTCTACCACCATTTATATTCATCCTCCTGATTTATAATATTATACCTTTAAAGGATAATAATCAAACTCTCTTGATCTCTGATTCAGACAAATAACCTGCTATCTCCTTTAATCTCTTAAGGACGTCTTTTATCAACCATGTTGGCGTTGACGCTCCTGCTGTAATACCAACCTTTTTAGCATTGATCAACATTTCTTTTTTTATTTGGTCTTTGTATTCTATATGATAGGTTTTAGGATTGATCGTCTTACATATATTTGCAAGTTTATTTGTGTTGGAACTGTTAAAACCACCTACAACAAACATAACATCAACCATCCCTGCCAGTGCTGCAGACTCATCCTGCCTTATCTTTGTGGCATCACATATAGTATTGTAAACAACAAGTTCAAAAGCGTTATCCGTTAATTTAGAAACAATGTTTTTAAAATTTTCCATGGACTGAGTTGTTTGGGCAAGTACAGCAATCTTTTTTATATTCCATGCAGGTGGGAGTTCCTCGGGATTCTTAACAACCGTAACACTGGATGGTTTCGCATAGCTTAAAAGGCTCTGTACCTCTGGATGTTTAATATCCCCTACAATCACGACATGAAATCCCTTTCTGGTTAATGCCCTTACAAGTTTTTGTGATCTTGTAACAAATGGGCATGTGGCATCTATAATATTAAGTCCCTTTTCTATTGCCTTTTGAGATTCCTCTGCTGTTACACCATGAGATCTATATATCAATGTACCCGCTGTTACTTCATTAATATCTTCAACAGGTTTTATTCCCATATCCTCAAGCCGTTTAACCTCCTGAGGGTTGTGTATCAGGGGACCAAGTGTATAAACATTCTTCTGCTGCTTGCTTGTCTTTATTGCAATATCAATAGCCCGCTTTACTCCAAAGCAAAAACCAGCTGAAAGCGTGATATAAAATTCTATTCCATTTACAGTATCTATGAGCTTTTGAGATAATCTGCCTTTAACTTCGTTGTATACAAATGTAATGACCGCATTCAATGGCATTTCTGTTGTATCAACAATGATCGCATCCTTTGCCGGTAACATCGGAGCTATTTCCCTTTGCTGATCTCTCTGATCACGCAACTTTATCTCCTCCAATATCTGTTCGTATGTTACATCAGTTGAGCCTTTAAGTTCCTCATACCTTCTGTATGCCCTGACCTCTGGTGAGGCAGTAATAAAGAATTTTACATCAGCATCAGGGAAAACCACGGTCCCAATATCTCTACCTTCAACCACAGAGTTTGTTTTGACCATGTTATGTAAAATAGAATTGACAATATCCCTCACTTCTCTGAACACTGATATCTTTGAAGAGGCTTGAGCAACATCAGGCTTTTTCAGTTCATCCGTTACATCTATTTTATCTACCAGCATTCGCATATACCCATTCTGCTGTCTGATTGCGAACAATGTATTACGAGCCAATTCCACTATTCTTTCTTTTTCATCCAGAGGTATATTGCTATACAATGTTTTAAAAGCTATAGCCCTATAAATAAAACCACTGTTTATGTAGCCATAACCAAGGGCTTTTGCCAGGGCAGATGAAACTGTGCTCTTACCACTCCCTGATGGTCCGTCTATAGCAATAATAATAGGATTCTTCATGTATGCCTCAGTGTATTAAATGTATCCAAAAATTCCGGAAAGGATATTCTGACCACATTAAAATTGTCTACAGTGATCCCCTTTTCACTTGACACAGAAGCAACAGCAAATGACATGGCTATCCTATGATCTCCATAGCTTGAAACTGTACCACCCCTCACCTGTCCACCTTCTACAACAAGCCCATCTTGAAGCTCCCGTGCTCTGATCCCTATACGTGATAGACCATCAACAACTGCCTTTATTCTGTCTGTCTCTTTTACCCTTAATTCCCCTGCATTTCTAATTATCGTCTCTCCTTCAGCATAAGCAGAAAGAACTGCAACTAAAGGGAGCTCATCTATTGCTCTAACTATCAGCTCTTTGTCTTCAATGAGTATCCCATGTAATCCTGCTGGTTTCACATGAATATCAGCTACTGGCTCTCCGGCTTCATACCTGGTATTGATGATCTCTACCTTTGCTCCCATCAGCTTTAAAATATCTATAAACCCGGTCCTTCCTGGATTGATACCCACATTCTTAATAAATATATCAGATTGTTTTGCTATAATACCTGCTCCTATGAAAAAGGCTGCTGAAGAAAAATCACCTGGTATCATAATATTCAAGGGCAAAACTTTCTGGTTACATGTAAGTTGTACAACATTGTCAGAGATCTTTAAATCCACACCACTTGCCTTTAACATACGTTCTGTATGATCTCGGGTTCTTATTGGTTCACGTATGGTCATGGTTCCTTTTGCTCCCATTGCTGCTATTAAAAGGCTTGTTTTAACCTGTGCAGACGCTGCTGGCATACTATAATCTATACCTTTCAACTTATTTCCTCTGACAAAGACAGGAAGATAATTGGCGTATTCACGTCCATCAATAGAAGCGCCCATTATAGTTAAAGGTGCTGTTACCCGTTTCATTGGTCTTGTTCTCAGAGAATCATCACCGGTCACAACAGAAAAGAAGTTCTGTGTGCTAAGGAGCCCCATCAATATCCTTGCAGTTGTGCCTGAGTTCCCGGCATCCAGCACATCTGAGGGTTCACTGAACCCTGAGATGGTATTACCGATTATCGTGGCTGTTTTATCCTGTAATTGGATGTTAGCGCCAAGACTGGTTAAACATCTTATTGTACTTAGAATGTCCTCAGCAATCAATAAATTATCTATTTTACTAACACCACCAGCAAGTGCTGATATAAATAATGCTCTGTGAGAAATAGATTTATCGCCTGGTATGGTAATGGTTCCTTCAAGTCTTTCAACAGGTGTAAAAGATATTTTATCATTGTTGCTCATTTATCTATCATCTGCCTCCTTGTCTCTTTTACCTCCTCAAGAAAATTGTATATGCCCTTACCATCTTTCTCTCTTATATATCGTTTCAATCTTTCCATTGTTCTGGTAAATTGGTCAATTGCCTCGATTATTTCTTTTGAATTTGATAAAAAAATATCTCTCCACATAACAGGATCACTGCCTGCTATGCGTGTAAAATCTTTTAAACCACCACCAGCATACTTAAAAAACGCATCACCGGATTTTTGCCTCTCCATTATACTTCCGATCAGGGAGTAGGCAATAAAATGTGGCAGGTGCGAAACCATTGCCATAATTTTATCATGCTCATAGGGGTTCATGATCACTATATCACTACCTATGCATTCCCAGAATCTTTTTATGGCATCAACTACAAATTGATCTGTTTTATCTAAAGGCGTAATTATACATTTTTTACCGTTGTACAAATCAGCCACTGCATTAATTGCCCCGGATTTTTCCGTACCTGTTATGGGATGACTACCTATATAATTACTATGCCCGTAGAAAAGTTCTGTCATTTTATAAACGAGTTCACCCTTTGTGCTTCCAATATCTGTAATAATGGCATCTTTCCTGACAGCATAAACTATCCTTTTAGCCACCTCATATATAGATAAGATAGGTATGGCGAAGATTATAAGTACTGCATCTGCTATCCCATCCTTCAGGCAATCTGTGTAAGTATCAATTGCTGATAAATTTTTAGCAGTTTTAAGATTATCAAAGTTTCTATCAATGCCTATTATCTTATTACACAACCCTGCTTTTTTTATAGCAAGCCCCAGGGATGTACCCATCATCCCGGTTCCTATTATAGCCACCTGTTCATAGTAAGGTTTATTCATAACCTGTTGCTCAGTATCTCTTTAAATTCCCTTATAAACTTTCTGTTTTCAGCAGGGGTTCCGACATTTATTCTTATGTACTCGCCCAATCCGTAGCTTGTCATATCCCTTACTATAACCCCTCTTTTCAAAAGTGATTCAAAGGCTTGTTTCGCAGACATATACGGCGCTACCCTCACAAGGAAGAAATTAGCCTGAGTAGGAATGAATGAAATATTCATCTCTTCAAGCTTCCTGTATAGATAATCAAGCCCTGCCCTGTTGTTTTCAAGGGTTCGTTTTACAAAAGCTTTATCATCAAGTGCTGACAGTGCAGCTACCTGGGCAAGGCTATTAACATTGAAAGGTTGTCTTACCCGTTCTATGTAGCCAGCAAGTTCAGGTGCCGTAATGCCATAGCCTATTCTTAAGCCAGCAAGTCCATAAAGTTTTGAAAATGTACGGAGCACAATTAAATTGATATTGCCTTTTTTTACATAATCAACACCATCAGGATAATTGCTGGATTGAACAAACTCTCTGTAAGCTGCATCGTCAACCAGAATAACGTGTTCGGGTAATCTGTTTATCAATCGCTCATAATCTTTTCTTGGTATTATAGTTCCTGTTGGGTTATTGGGGTTAGAGATAAATATCAATCTTGTCCGCTTATTAATCGCTTTTATTATACCTTCTATATCATAGCTATAATCATGCTTGAGTTTTATGATATTCGATTTACAACCAGAGGCTTTTACAGTGATTGAATATATAAGAAAACTTGGATCTGATATAATTGCCTCATCGCCTGGCTGCATAAAGGTTCTTATGATAAGCTCTATAAGTTCGTTTGAACCATTTCCTACAACTATGCTATCCGGAGAAACTTTATGTATTTTTGAAAGCTTATTTTTTAGATAGAAAGCACTCCCGTCCGGATATCTGTTAAGGGTGTTTAGTGCTTTTTTTATAGCCTTTACTGCAAGTAGTGAGGTCCCAAGTGGGTTCTCATTTGAGGCTATCTTAACAGAATGTTTTATTCCTAATTCCCTTTCAACCTCTTCGATAGGTTTACCCGGTGGATACGGAATTATATCTTTAACATACTGTGGAACAAATCTATAGCTCATATACACTCCTGCTTTGTTTTTGGATAAGACCCAAGAAATTTAAAAAAGACCGTATGTAACTTTAAAGCAGATATAGCCTTTTTTACCTTCTGGTCTTCAATATGACCATCAATATCTACAAAGAAAAGGTATTCCCATGCCTTTTTTTTCAATGGTCTTGATTCTATCTTTGTAAGATTTACTTTGTAATCAGCAAAAGGCTTTAAAGCAGAGTAAAGAGCGCCAGCCTTATGTTTTACTGCAAAGATAATAGAAGTTTTATCATCGCCGGTTTTCTCTGGCATGGTTTTACCTATAACAACAAACCGTGTAACATTGTTGGGGTTTTCCTCAAGCCTTTCTGCAAGTATCTTTAGTTTATAAAGCCTTGCTGCCAGTTCACTTACAATAGCTACAGCTGAACCTGTTCGCTGTACTATAAGTGCTGCCTGGCTCGTACTATCCGTATCAACAGTAATAGCATTGGGTAACCTTTCTATTATCCATCTCCTGCATTGGGCAATAGCCTGTGGATGAGAATATATTTTCTTAACTGTACTCAATTTTAACTTTTCTTTTCCAGCAAGGACATAGCTTATTGGTACAAAGATTTCACGGGCTATTAACAGGTTAGAATCTATAAACCGATCAAGTGTTTGAGGAACAGTACCCTCCATAGAATTTTCAATTGGTACCACGCCAAAATCGCAGTTGCTGTATTCAACCTCATTAAATATTTCAGGGATATTTTTCGTTGGTAAGAATGGAGATAAATTACCAAACTCCATTATAGCTGCCTGATGAGCCCACGAACCTTCAGGCCCAAGGTAGGCAATCTTTGGTGGTGTTACAGATGCCCTTGATGCTGAAAATATCTCCTTGAATATATGTTTTATATGTTCATTTTTCAGGGGTCCTTTGTTCAGTCTCATCAGTCTATTTAAGATGAAAGCCTCCCTTGAAGGAGAATAAACAGGGGTGGAAATTTTTTTCTTTTCTTTATTTATGTCTATAGCTATTTTGATTCTTTCATTCAAAAGCTCTAAAAGTTTTTCATCTATTGAATCGATCTGTTTCCTTAAATCGTTGATATAATCATTTATCACGTGTTACTCTCCTGCATTGATTTACTATCGTATTTTACGATTGTATTCCTACCGCTTTTTTTTGCCTGATAAAGGGCTATATCAGACGCATACAAAAATTCATTCACGGTATCAAATACCTCATCAGGATAAGACACAACACCTACACTTATCGTGAGTGTAGAGATGTTGTTTTGTGTAAAAGCATCAGCAATTGACCTGCGTAGTTTTTCAGCGGTTGCCATAGCTCCATTAACATTGGTGTCCGGCAGTATTATCAAGAACTCTTCACCACCGTACCTGACAGGGACATCTATACCTCTTATATTCATCCTGATTATTTGTGCGAGAAGTGTAAGTGCTTCATCACCTTTAAGGTGGCCATATTTATCATTATAATCCTTGAAAAAATCCAGGTCCATCATAAGCAAAGATAGTGGCAGTGAATATCTCCTTGCACGCTCCCACTCTCTATCAAGCACTGTGCGCATGTGTCTTCTATTGAACAACCCGGTAAGATCATCTGTGATAGAGAGTTCCTTTGTTTGTTCATAAAGCCTTGCATTCTCTATCACCACAGCAATCTGTGCACTTATGGCTGCAAGAAAATCCACATCCTTCCTGGTTAAACTGTTAGGGATATCATTACTTACATTTAATACACCTATCACTGAATTTTTATATTTTAATGGCACACTCAAAAATGAGCCTTCTTTATGATCCTGTCCCTTATAGTGCAGGTACCTGGATTCTTTACTTGTATCATTTATAAGTATGGATTCACCGGTGGACGCTACACTACCACTTATACCTTCCTGAAGGTTGAATTCAATACCAATAAGTTTATCGTTATCTTCAAATCCAAAGGCAGATACCACCCTTAATATACTGTCCTCTTTGAGCAGGATAGCGCATTCTTTATATTTCAATGTATTTACTATGCCGGATGTTATCATTCTCAGTAGCTCGTTTAAATCTACTGTTGTTATGATGTATTGACTGAAACTATACAGCATGGTCAACTCTTTTACGGTTTCTTCAAGTTCTTTGTTAACCTTTTCTATCTGTTCTGATCTCTTTTCAAGCAATTCTTTGTATTTTAGTTCTTCTTTTACAAAGATAAGTTCTCTTTCTTTTTCTACACTCATAGCCATAAGATCTGTTATCCTTGACAGCATTTGATTGAAGTTTTCTTCTATTTCACCAATTTCATCATGCCTTGTTACATTAGTTCTTGGCAGGAAGTTGTTTAACTCTGCCTTATGGATGAGTTCTACAAACTCTCGTAAAGGCTTTACCACAACTATCTGTGAACTAATAACCGCGCTTACCCCAAAAATAATAAATGATATCAAGAATGCTAAACCTAATTTTTTTACCATATCATATGTATGTTTATACAGGGTTGTGTAATATGCACTGATCTTGATAAAACCAAGTGTCTCACCATTTCTATGACACTGTTCACAGGAAGCACCTGCTCTTATCGGAGCTATATAGTCCAATGTATCCTTTGACATATTTGTCAGAGAACCATTATAAGGAAGTTTCTTTAGTTGATTAAGCTCTGCTTCGCTAAAACTCTTCTGTTCTAATGGGATATTGGATACAATAGGTTTACCGGCAACATTGTAAAGTGTTATATAATCAACCCCTGGGTTTTCTCCTAACATATCAACTATATTCTGGGGTTTTATTGTATGTTTTTTAGTGTTCACAAGAGATATGAGCTCCTGGAAGGTTTTATTAATTAATGAAAACTGATAGCTTGCGGTTTTATAAGCAAAATTCTTTTCAAACGATACATAAAACGCTGTTACAGCAGCAAGCATTATGATAATTACAATTGTCATCAGAATACTTAATTTATATGCAAGGCTTTTACCGATTAGCTTTTTAAAATACATATTGAGATCTTTATAATTGTGATGCATAAAAAGTCAATATTGTTTGAAGTGTTATGCACTCCACAGGTATTTGCACATGAAATAATATAGTACCAACAGTCAATAAAATAGATTGATCAACCACATGGGTACAGGGATCTACCACTTCAAAATCTTTAAACGCATTGTAAATTTTTATGTAAAATGGTATCCTTTCTCAAGGAGGAATTAATATGGTTACAGCTTTTATGCATATTGCATGTAAGCCGGAAAGGCTGGAAACACTGGCTGAGGATATCTCCCAGATTGATGGGGTAACAGAGGTCTACTCTATTACCGGAGACTATGATTTGCTTGTAATTATAAGGGTCTCCAATATAGAGGATCTACCCGATATAGTAACAAACAATATTCTTAAAAAAGAAGGTATTCTAAAAGCCAACACATCCGTGGGATTCAAGGTATACTCAAAACACAACCTTGAAGCCATGTTTTCTATCGGTCTCGACTGATACCAAATAAGTGTATAAAGTATAATATATTACTGCGAGAGGTGAGTTGATATGAGAATAGGTAGATGTTTGGTTAATGGGCAGGCACATTACTGCATTGTAGATGATGAGCAATGCTATTTGCTTTCAGATACCCCATTTGACAGGATAGTTAAAAGTGGAGATGTAGTTAAAAGAAACAATGTAAAATTACTTGCACCTGTTATGCCATCAAAAATAGTAGCTATAGGATTGAACTATAAGGCACACGCAAAAGAATTTGGTAAGCCTATGCCGGATGAACCGCTCATTTTCATTAAACCCAGCACTGCTATAATTGGCGATGGCGATAACATTGTGTATCCTGAAATGTCAAAACGCGTTGATTACGAAGGAGAACTCGCTGTTGTGATTGGTAAAAAAACTAAAAATATAGATGTTGATGAAGCACGTAATTGTATACTTGGTTATACCATCATGAACGACGTAACTGCAAGGGATCTGCAGGCAAAGGATGTGCAGTATACAAGGGCAAAAGGATTTGACACATTTGCTCCTGTTGGACCATGGATAGAGACAGACGTTAAACCGAACAATCTGTCTATAAAAACATACCTGAATGGTATCCTGAAACAGGATGGGAATACTTCTGATATGCAGTTTTCTGTATACTATCTTATTAGTTTTGTATCCAAGGTTATGACCCTTTTGCCAGGAGACATAATATCTACTGGAACACCACCTGGTATAGGTCCTATGAATAAGGGAGATGTTGTTGAAGTAGAGATACAGGGGATTGGCAAACTTAGAAACAGGCTTGTTTAGAATCTCCCAATAAATTTATAAACACTCATATAGCCACGAAACTGTTTAACCCAAAAAATGCAATAGGGAAGTTTGCTCATTCGTTCAACCCTGCGATCCACCTAAGATACAAAGACTTTTTGTTGTAAAG
>JBMFUY010000047.1:0-13277 GCA_049966275.1 bacterium | reverse complement strand
TCGTGCGACCCATGCTCTGCATGGGTACCCCGAACGAATGAGCAAACTTTCCTATTGCATTTTTCGGGTTAATAAGACATAAAGTACACTGTCAGTCCAATTCCTATTGATTATTTTAAAAAATTTGCTTACCTTTATTATGAGGTAAATATGGATAAGAAAAATATGGACAACAAACCCACAAAGCAAAAAAATAATGATAAATACGCAGGTCTTTTCAAAAACCTCGCTGTATGGCTTGTTATCATTGTAATAACAATGATCCTTATCAGATTTGTAAATCAACCAACTCAACAACAGGTAAAAAATTGGAGCTTCAGTGATTTTATTCAGGCGGTTAATAATGATCAGGTTAAATCTGTAGAAATAAAGGGCAATGACATCTCAGGCGTCACAAAAAATAATGAAAAATTTGAAACCTATGCACCTGATGATCCGGATCTTGTAAGAACCCTGCTTTCTAAAAATGTTAATATAACAGCTAAATCGAAAGAAGAAGATTCGATCTGGAGAAGTATTCTTGTAACATGGGCACCATTACTGATCATATTCGTTTTGTGGTGGGTATTTTTTACAAGACAGATGCAGTCCGGCGCAGGCAAGGCAATGTCTTTTGGAAGAAGCCGTGCAAGATTATTAAATGAGGGTTTACAGAATATTACGTTTAAAGATGTCGCTGGTATAGATGAGGTAAAGGCAGAGGTTCAGGAGGTTATAGACTTCTTAAAAAACCCGCAAAAGTTTACAAGATTGGGTGGAAGGGTGCCAAAGGGTATACTGCTTATTGGTGCACCTGGCACCGGCAAAACCCTGCTTGCAAAGGCAATAGCAGGTGAGGCAAAGGTGCCATTCTTCAGTATCAGTGGTTCTGATTTTGTGGAGATGTTTGTTGGGGTAGGAGCAGCCCGTGTTAGGGATCTATTCATGCAGGCAAAAAAGAATGCACCATGCATTGTTTTTATAGATGAGATAGATGCAGTTGGGCGATACAGGGGTGCAGGTCTTGGTGGTGGTCATGATGAAAGGGAGCAAACCCTGAACCAGCTTCTTGTTGAGATGGATGGATTTATAGCAAATGAAGATGTTATAATGATAGCAGCTACCAACAGACCCGATATACTTGATCCTGCATTGTTAAGACCCGGTAGATTTGATAGAAGGATTGTGGTGCATGTTCCTGATTTAAAAGGAAGGGAAGAGATATTAAAGGTGCATACGAAGAAGATCCCGCTTGATGCTGATGTTGATCTGAGCGTTATAGCAAGAGGACTGCCAGGGGCTACGGGTGCTGATCTTGAGAACATTGCAAATGAGGCAGCTATTATAGCTGCAAAGAAATCAAAGGAAAAGGTGTCAATGCAGGACTTTGAAGAGGCAAAGGATAAAATACTTATGGGTGTTGAGCGTAAGAGCATGATTATAAGTGAGATGGAGAAAAGATTGATCGCTTATCATGAAGCAGGGCATGCACTGGTTGCAAAATCCCTTCCGAACGCTGATCCTATTCATAAGGTTACTATTATTCCAAGGGGACTTGCACTGGGGCTTACTTTACAACTTCCAACAGAGGATAAGTACACAATTTCAAAACAACACATTCTAACCACAATAACAGTACTTATGGGTGGCAGGGCAGCAGAACAACTTGCGCTTGGTGATGCATCAACAGGTGCAAGTAATGACCTTGAGAAGGCAACAGAACTTGCAAGGAAGATGGTTTGTGAGTGGGGTATGAGTGAAAAATTAGGTCCCATAACCTTCGGGAAGAAAGAGGAGCTTGTTTTTCTTGGCAAAGAGGTGGCAAGGCAGAACGAGTACAGTCAGGCTACAGCAGTTGAAATAGACAATGAAATCAAAAACATTATTACAACCTGTTACAACAATGCCACTGAACTTTTAAAGAAGAAGTTTGATATACTCAATAAGTTTGCAAACAAGCTTCTTGAAAAAGAGATACTTGATGCCCATGAGATTGATGCTATTGTTAATGCTCAATAGCTGAGTTCTCTGCTGGTATGAAGAAGGTCTATCTTTTGAATCCTTTAAATGTGAGAGAGGTGATCTCACTGTTTAAATCTTTATCAGTACATCATGATGGCATTGATATAATGCAAAAGAAATCCATGTTTTATACCTTTATGATCAAATCCTTATCCGCGCCTGCTGCAAATATCTTAAAACAGGAGGCACTGGCAGCAGGCGCTGAACTTGCCACTGCATGGAGTGTTATAAAGGATTCAAACAGTGTAACAGACGCTGTTTTGATGGGTACTTACAGACAGATAGAGTTGATAGCCAATAAGATCGCTTCACAACAATTTGGATTATCTTCAATTGCAGGTGAATTGATGAATAGCTTACAAAACCTTTTCCACAAACATTATTTATTAAAGTATAGAGACTCTATGCTGGACTTTTTTAATGGTCCAAAATTAATGGGCATTTTGAATGTTACCCCGGATTCATTTTACGATGGAGGAAGGTTTTTTTCTGTAGAAGCCGCGGTTGAACATGGGGTTTCACTATGCGAAGCAGGGGCTGACATTATTGATATAGGTGGAGAATCCACAAGACCAGGAAGTGAGCCTGTTGATTCAGAAGAAGAGAAGAAGCGTGTGATCCCTGTTATCAGGCAGTTACGAAAAAAGGTAAGTATACCCATATCCATAGATACAATGAAGGCAGATGTTGCAACAGAGGCGTTAGAAAACGGAGCTGATATAGTAAACGATATAAGTGCCATGAGCTTTGATGATAAAATGTCAGAGGTTGTAAAAAAGTACAGGGCTGGCGTTATACTTATGCACATGCAGGGCACTCCAAAATCCATGCAGCTAAATCCTCAGTACAATGACGTTGTTGCAGAAATTTTGAACTATCTCAATCAAAGGGCTGAATTTGCAATGGAGATGGGTATAGAAAAAGAGTATATTGCCGTTGATCCCGGTATTGGCTTTGGTAAGACAGTGCACCACAACCTTTTAATTCTAAAACACATAAAGGCGTTTAAGGCACTTGGGTTTGCTCTGGCAATAGGCACTTCACGAAAGTCATTCATTGGTAAGCTAACTGATACTGAAGTAAACGATCGTTTATGGGGGTCTTTAGCTACAGCTATCTGGTCTGCAACACAGGGGGTTGATATTATAAGAGTTCATGATATAAAAGAAACCAGGTATGCAATGTCAATCTTAAAGCATATTATGGATGCCTGATGCGCGAGTATATTTATAGCATTATAAAGAACGCAGTTGATATTTTAATTGTAAGTTACATTATCTACAGGCTTTTATTGATCCTGAAAGGCTCCAGAGCAGCACAGATTCTGGTTGGTATTTTTATCGTGTTTGGAACGTATATACTCTCCAATGTCTTTCAACTAACAGCACTTCATTGGTTGTTAAATAACTTCATAAGCTCACTTGTATTGATAATTGTGGTTGTATTTCAACAGGACATAAGACGTGCTTTGGCTTACATGGGAAGGGGATATTTTAACAAAGCCGCGCTACAGACAGATGAGTTACAGCACCTTGTTACACAGGTTACAGAAACAGTTGTTGAACTTACAAAAACCAGAACCGGTGCGTTGATTGTTTTTGAAAGGAATATCGGGATAAAAGAGGTCATTAACACTGGAAGGGCGCTTGATGCACTGGTAACCAAGGAATTGTTGTTGAGCATATTTAACACACATACCCCTCTTCATGATGGAGCAGTGATAATAAAAGGGACAAGGATCGTTGCTGCAGGATGTATGCTTCCACTCGCACAGGATATACCATATCATCCCACTTATGGCACACGACATAAAGCGGCATTTGGCTTATCCTCAGAAACAGATGCAGTAATAGTGATTGTATCAGAAGAAACAGGCAAAGCTTCTATAGTGGTTGATAAGAATATTACAAATTTTGATCCACCTGAAACAATACAACCAGAACTGATAAGATTGTTGAGCATACGCGCATGAGAAAACTTATAAAACTCATTACAGATAATTTCTCGTATAAAATACTCGCTGTTTTTATTGCTGTATTTTTGTGGTTTTTTGCACATAGTGAGAAAACAACACAGGTCACTTTAAAGGTCCCGATACTTTTAAACAACCTGCCAGCAGACGAGGTCGTAACAAACGATGTTCCACAGTATATAGACGTTACATTGTCCGGTCCATCGTCTGTCATATTTAATTATGCTGACAGTAAACCTGTTTATAAAATTAATCTTATAAAAACAGATGTGGGTAATTATATATTTAACATATCACCATCTGAATTTAACCTGCCGAACGGGGTTAAAATAGAAAGTATTTACCCAAGCAGTATAAACATCTCGCTTGACAGGATTGTGAGCAGGATTGTTGATGTAGGTGTATCCGTTGTTGGTAATCCAGAGACAGACTATGAACTCAAGGGTATTGTAACAGAACCTGATAAGGTTACAGTTGTGGGTCCATCCACAGTTATAAACAATATAAATGTTATTATGACAGTACCTGTGGATATAAGTAAGTTTAAAAATACTATTGCGCTTATGGTTCCCTTATCAACATCAAACTATAGAATGGTAACTGTACAACCGCAGGCAATAGTTGTAATATTTAAGATAAAACATTTATGAACAAACTATTTGGTACAGATGGTGTAAGAGGCACTGCAAATCAGGAGCCAATGACAATAGAAACAGTACTGAAGTTAGGAAAGGCTGCAAGTGCTATTCTTGCCAATGGTAAAACACGTCATAAATTTATCATAGGGAAAGATACAAGATTATCTGGTTACATGTTTGAGATGGCTTTAACAGCAGGCATCACATCAATGGGAGGGGATGCGATACTTACAGGTCCTTTCCCAACTCCGGGTATAGCATTCTTGACTACTGAAATAAAGGCGGATGTTGGCATTGTAATATCTGCTTCACACAATCCTTACCATGATAATGGCATAAAATTCTTTGGACCTGATGGATATAAACTCAATGATACAATTGAGGCAGAAATGGAAAGGCTGGTTCTTTCAGAGGAAAGGATCAATCCACCTATACAGCAGGAGCGCATAGGAAAGGCTTATAGACTTACAGATGCGGCTGGCAGATACATTGTAGCGTTGAAGCATTCCTTTCCGAAACATCTTTCTCTCGCTGGCTTAAGACTTGTTGTTGATTGTGCAAACGGAGCAACCTATAAAATAGCACCCACTGTATTCCAGGAGCTTGGAGCTAATATAACAGTAATTGCAGCTTCGCCAAATGGCAGGAATATAAACCACAGTTGTGGTTCAACACATCCTGATAGTATGGTCAGTGCTGTGAAAAAATTTAAAGCAGATGCTGGCATAGCCTTTGATGGTGATGGAGATAGGGTTATTATGTGTGATGAGCAGGGGAATATTGTAGATGGGGACCACATACTAGCGATAAATGCAATAGAGATGAAAAAGTCCGGGAGACTGAGGGGCAATGGGGTTGTTGGAACCATTATGAGCAATATTGGTCTTGAACTCGCTTTAAAAAAAGCTGGTATAAAGCTTGTAAGGGCTAATGTCGGTGATAGGTATGTATTAGAAAGCATGCTAAAGGAAGGCTACATCCTTGGTGGTGAGCAATCAGGGCATGTAATATTTGGTGAATACACAACAACAGGCGACGGTATTATAACTGCACTTCAGGTACTCTCATTAATGGTTATTTCCGGTAAAAAGCTATCTGAGCTTACAGGTATAATGGATAGGTACCCGCAGGTTATAGTAAATGTAAAGGTCTCAAAAAAGATACCCTTTTACAATCTGCCGGAGGTTGAACGGGTAATACACTCTGTGTCTGATAAATTAAAAGAAACAGGAAGGGTGGTTGTAAGGTATTCAGGTACAGAACCTGTAGCCAGGATCATGTTAGAAGGAGAGGATCAAACACTCATACAAACCTATGCATCAGAAATAGCAGAGGCGATCAAAAAAACCATTGGCATAGACAGGTAAGATCTACTTTTTGCTTGACTATAAGCAATATTTATTTTATAGCTCCATAAATGGAGGTGTTTTATGGGTAAAAAATGGTTTTGGTTGTTCCCGTTTATTATTGTGCTAAGTCTTCTGGTCACCCAATGTTCAAAAACCAAGGTAGATCCTTATCAAAACACATTAAAAGCGGATCAGATTATCAGTAATGGAGGGTTGAATAATAGTAATTCTCGAGGTCAGGCACAATCCCTGTATGCTGATGCACTAAATAACCTCGGAAAGGGTGATCCTAATTATGCTTTTATTTATTCTCATGCAAACTTTGGGCTTGCAATGATTGGTACATGGAATGCTCTTGATAGTGTCTCAAGTCTGCTCAGCTCTACAAACCTGCTCAGTGGGTCATCCAGTGGTTCTTCCTCAGGCTCGTGTCAACCCATAGACCTATCAGCGTATCAACCATTGTTGGGACCGGTGATAGATAATATGCTCTCGCCGATAATCACCCATCTGCAGGCTGTTACCCAGTTTACAGGTTTTTCCTTTACAATAAATAGTGCGACACTGGTTATATTCAGCGATTTAAAGGTATTGAGTTCATCTTTAGCAGGTCAGAGCTTATCACTTGATATGTCAGGTGCGTATGATCTGGGTGAAGTTGACCTTATGTTGAGTTTGTTTGAAACCCTTCAGGGTGGCGTAAAGGTATTGTTTGCGTACAATGGTGTGTTGAATGCGCTCGGAAACCTGCTGATGGGGTTAACTAAAACAGGCTGCACAATGCCAAACCCATTGCTGGATCCCAAGTTTGGCACACTGACATCCAATGGTGCACAGATGCTATCGGATGCACAGTATCTTCTTGCAGATGCATCAAGAAACTTTTCCAATGCGATGAGTGTGGTAATGGCAAGAACCGGGGATAATTCAAACCATGTATTTATAAATTATGTTGATAACGATGGTAATGGAAAATACGATCCACCTGTATCTATAACATCTACAACTGCAGACACATGGGGGTCGGAAATGATAGGACAGTTGATTGATATTCTGCTTGTTAAGTTATTACCGGCCCTGAGCCCAAGCCTTGCTTCAAATAAACTTTTGGCAGATGTAATTGGTGCCATAAAAACTTTGCCTCAAAAACAAGCAGGACAATTCATCAGCAATCTTTTGTTTGTGAATGGCCTTGGCAATATTTCTATTGGAGGTATGAGCATTACAATTCCAGCTATATCAAGATTGATCTACCTTACAGATCTTCAGTCTGTTGGGAATGCTATGTATGCAAGTATAACAGATGTTAATGGCCAGCATCCACTTGATATTATACCTGCGATAACCGTGCTTGTGCCGCGGCTAATGCCCTTGGTAACGCCACTGCTCTCAAGTATAGGAGGTGGTAGTTCTACTACTGGAATGCTGGTTGGTTTACTGCCCACACTTGTGTCTACGATGTTTGATTCTGTTGGTGATGCATATATATCTTTACCGGTTCTACCGTCTATCGATCTTGGTGCATTTTTCAACAACCCTCCTGCAGATCTTAAAACCCTTGCACCAATGTATTATCAAACAAGTGACCCGCTTGTTGGTACAAATACATATGTTGCACCAGAGCCATTTGCAGACGGCTTTGTTCATGTACCGGCAAGTGAAGACCCGAATGGTGCAGGATACTGGACAGCAACAGCAAGCTTTGTTCCTGGTACTGATGGATCTGCAAGTGGGCCTGGAAATGTTATAAGTGGAACAGTGAACGGTACGTGCGATGCAGTAACCATAATAACAGATTCTACAACCGGTACACCGCTTACGTACACTATAACCGGGCCCTGCACCGGAAATCCAACATCAACGTCATATTCGGGCGAATGGTATGCAGACAGTGGTGATCATGTATGGCATCCGGGCGTGCAGGTTTGTAATGCTACCCAGAGCAATCAGCCATGTTTTGTAGACCTCTATGGAGATGGCAGGTATCACCAGGCTGGTGATATTATAGAACAGACGGATGAGGAGCAGGCATTTCCATTTACAGAACCAGGTTACTCCTTAGCTTACCTAACCGCAACCACTCTGACCACAGTTACTGCATGGAGTGATACAGGCACAGAAAGAGTACCCGACAACCTAGAGTTGGGGTACAATCCAGTAACAAACCCTGATCCATACGGTGATGACATAACATGTACCACTCTAAGTCCATTACCTCCACTTCTCCCGGGACTTTCAGGAGCCATACCATGGACTATCCCGGATACACCAGTAGCAGTAGGCAATGCTGTGTGCGGAGAAAAGAACGGTATACCTGATCTTTGGAATGGTTCTTTGTACTCATTACTATACGCTGGGGCATATGTTAATTTGGAGCCGCTACTGGGTGTACCTTTTGGTCTGGGATTGGTATTATCGCTCGGACCTATTATTCAGCCTGGCACAACGCCATTCTTCCCTCGGTATCATTATTGGCCTGGTGGTACGTTTGTTGATCCACCCAAATTGGTTACATTGAATATAACAGCAACTACACTTGCACAGCTTGCAACAATGTTGGATCCAAAGAATGGACCTTTTATTGCACAACTACTTCCACCCAATTCTCTGGATTCTCTTGGGATTGCAATACCCAATGACACATACATGTTCTTCCCGGATCCAAGCTTTGGTGGACTTCTGACTGTTGGACAGTTCAACTGGTGCAGTAAATACCAGAATTACATTGGTATACCCTACAATGCCTCTGCACCGTGCGATACCATAAGTTATTCAACAGCAAATATGACGAACGCACAACTGAACCAGTATGTTGGTCTTGTGAACCTTTTGATGAAGATGCTTGGAAGTTTAGGTTTGTAAGGATATTTTTAACAGGGCGGGCGAAGCCCGCCCTGTTCTTATTTTATGACATACAAAATTCCAGAGGATATAATAGTTACAGAGCTTGATAACAACGAGGCAATACTGCTTGATATGCGCAGTAAACGTTACTACTCTCTTAATGAGACAGCCCTTGTAATCTTTAAAGGTATTGAATCAAACCTTACAAGGGAACAGATCATAGAACAGATCATGTCTGCTTATGATGTAGATCGCGACAATGCCAGCAAGAGTGTGGAATCATTGGTCCAGAAGTTGTTGTCCTTCAATATAATAGAGCAGCATGAAACATAGACCATTATCACTACTGCTGTTTTTCAGCTTAATCTTAATAAGCATTGCTACGTGCTCAAGGCAATCCTATCAGACATTTTTAGCCCAAGAACCTTTGATAGCTTTTGTATCAGCAAGGGATGGTGATTACAGTATATACACAATGAAAGAAGATGGTTCTTCTGTTACAAGGCTTACAAACCCTTCAACAGATTGCGTGTTGAGACAGTGTTTTGATACCTATCCAGCAGCATGCGGGAACAATATTGCCTTTTCATCCAACAGAACAGGTAGGTTTGAGATATACACAATTACAATCGATGGTAAAAACCTCACCCAGATTACCAATGATCCTGATGCAGACTTTATTGCACCTGAATACAGCAATGATTGCAGTATTCTCTCCTACACAAAGGCAATGAATATCAAAAGGCAGTTATACATTTTAAATCTAAGATCAAGCTCTACATTACAGCTTACCAATGACGATGGCTCTGGTGCGTGTTGTGGTAAGATCTCTCCTGATGATAAAACCATGGCGTACATCCATGACCCATTTCCCAATGCCAATCCAATACCGAGCACAGAAGCTCCAATGAGCATATACACAATATCATTAGATGGTTCAAACAGACAATGGCTCTGTCATACCTCAAACATAATACCACCACTTTCATGGTCACCGGATGGTAAAACAATACTTTTTCTTGCAGTATCGCCTGTAACAGGGCATATTCAGGTGTTTTCAATGCCTGTTGATTGCAGCGAACCACCAAAGGCTCTATCAGATCCTGATTATGATGCTTTTGACCCGGCTTTTTCACCTGATGGCAAATACATTGCTTACGTATCCACACAGTATACAAACCAGAGGATCTTTTTAATGAGTCCTCTGGGATATAAGGTTTTTAACATAGATATAACAAACGATGTCCATCTGAATAACCAACCAGCATGGCAAAAAGGGATCATATTACCTGTTCAATAATAAAAAGGATTCAACTATTTTTTGAAGTTGGATTTTATACCTTTTATATGCCTTTCCTTGAAAACAAATATGGGCTAAAAGAATTGTTTGAGAAATTATCCTTAAGAAGGGGACATCGTATTTGTGATAAGTTTGTAATAAGGCAGTATGCTCATATATGGCTAAGTATTAAGGGATTGTTAAAACCACAGCATTGCTGGAATAGAACATTATTACTGTACAAATTTTTAAGGTCCGCAGGTTACAATGCTGTAATTTATACAGGTATAAGAAAAGATGCTATAAATAGGGATGCTATTATCGGGCATAGCTGGATTACCATTGATGGCGTGGTTTTTGATGATAAAGAGAATATTGCAGATGAGCATTATATAACATTCCACTACCCATGAATGAGCTATTTGATCCTTTAAGAAGGCTGTTACTTGATGTGTGTGCCCCTGTTAAATCAGAGGAGGGTATAAAACAAATCAAACACAAACTTCACAAAGTAAACCCAGCCTCCATAATGAAACTTGCAACCATAGAATTTCTTGCTCCATTGCTCTACTATCAATTAAAATCCTTAAGCCTGGAAGGATATGAACCCATAATGCCGCGGCTCAAGGATAGTTATTTAAGAAACACTGCACGTAATCTTTTACTTTTAAAGCAGATTAAATTGTTAAAGAGGCAGGCTGAAAAGGAGGGTATAAAGATAGTACTTCTTAAAGGTGCTGCGCTATCTACAACCATTTACAATGAAATAGGTCTAAGACCTATGACAGATGTTGATATACTGGTAGAGCAGCAGGACATTGAGCGCATAAGATCCATGATGCAGTATAATAATATGCATCCATTATTTAATGACATAAACCAGAACTGGCTTTACAGTATAAAATCGCATATAATGCCGTATCAATCTGATGACAACATTCTATCCCTTGAAGTTCATACACGGTTGTTTGATGACAGATTTATCCATTTTAAAGAGATAGACCCATTTGGTAAATTACATACTGCACATTGGGATAATGAATCATTTTTTACACCTGAGCCATACATAGCCTTTATTTACATGCTATATCATACAGTCATTCATCACAATTTTTCTTTCAGGTTAAGGGATGTTGTTGATCTTCAGTATATGGTTTCCTATTTTAAACTTGATATGGGGGAATTGCTTTCTTATGTGTATGAAACACATGCACCAGAATTGTTTCTGCCTTTGATAAATGCGGCATTTGAACCATTGGGTATCAGGTATAAACAATCCGGTAAATCCACTTCTATATCCTATCTTTATTGGGAGAATAGCGTTGTTATGAAGTATGTTCCTATACAATTAACCTCAAGGTTATCAGATGCAACCTTAAGGATCACAATCCTTCTCACATCAAGACCTGCATATTGGTTGTCGCGTATATTCAGGTTTACAGATTATGAAATATCCATATTTTATAAATCTAAACAGCCGCATGGTATATTTAAGAAGATCGGCATGGGACTCTGGATTTTAATTGTTGCTATTGCACATGTATTATGTTACCCAATCTTTAGAATAAGCAGGTTTATAGTTAAAAAGATGTATTCTGGAGTATAAGGGGGTTTTATGTTTTTAATATCAAAGTTGTTTACATCGTGGTTTTTACCACCAGGTGTGTTCATTCTGATCCTTGTTGTCTGGGCAATAATACTTATAAAGAAAAAGCATGCAGGAATAGGGATACTGATGCTGCTGTTTTCAGGGTTGATGTACACAGCATCACTTGAACCTATTGCAGATAAACTCATAATGCCATTAGAAAATACATACGCTCAACTTAATATAAAGGATATATCAGAACATGATGTTTATGTTGTTCTTGGCGGAGGTATTCATAGTAATGCCCCGGACCTCGAAGGCAGTGGCTCTCCTACAGGAGATGCGCTGCACAGGCTTGTTTATGCTTATAGACTCTACAGGATACAACCACTGCCGATCATAGTGAGCAGTGGCAAGGGATTTAAATGCCAGAAGTCAGAGGCACCTGTAATGAAGCGATATCTGGTACAGATGGGTGTTCGGGACAGGGATATCTTTATGGATGAAAAAAGCAGAAACACCTATGAAAATGCATTGGATGTTAAAAATGTGTGTGAAAAAATCCTGTGTAAGAAGATTATTTTGATCACATCAGCATATCATATGAAAAGGGCTATTTACGCCTTCAAGCATGCTGGTTTAACCAATGTATTACCAGCGCCCACTGACTATAAGACCAACAGAACATGTTACAATCTTATCGATTATATGCCTGATATGGAAGCCCTTACCAACACATACAGAGCATTACATGAATACATCGGCTTGATATACTATAAATTACTTGTGAAGGTATAATTCAGGTATACCCAATGATGAAGCGTACAAGGATCAACATCTTATTCAATTACCTCCTGGGTGTATTGTAAATAATTTTATTGACATCATTTGTTTTATGATGCATAAACGCATGGAATTTAGTTAAAGGAGAAAGCATGTTTATACCTTCAAAACTTTTTTTAACAAAGGGGATAGGCAGACACAAAGAGAAATTAACAAGTTTTGAGATGGCACTCAGAGACGCTAAAATAGCAGAATACAACCTTGTGAAAGTAAGCAGTATCATTCCACCAAGATGCAAGATAATCACACTTGAACAGGGGCTACAGTACCTTCAACAGGGGCAGATTATATTCTGCGTATTATCTGAAAATGCTTCCAATGAGCCACACAGACTTATAGCAGCCTCGATAGGGCTTGCAAATCCGAAGGATGAAACAGTACATGGGTATCTCTCTGAACATCACAGCTTTGGTCAAACTGAGAAAATGGCTGGTGATTACGCTGAAGACCTTGCAGCTTATATGCTTGCTACCACACTTGGTGTGGAGTTTGATCCAACCAAAAGCTGGGATGAACAAAAGGAAATCTGGACCATAAAAGGGCATGTGGTTACAACACGGAATATTACGCAATCAGCAACGGTTGATAAGGATGGTTACTGGACAACAGTTTTAGCTGCTGCTGTATTACTTCCTTAACCCGAAAAATGCGTTTGCGAAATAGGGAAGTTTGTGTAATGAGTGAAAAGCCTGCGTCAAATAAAGATGTTCTTCGAATATTAGAAGAAAAGAAACGGAATGCGATTGCATATAAACATACAAAG
>JBMFUY010000046.1:0-13859 GCA_049966275.1 bacterium | reverse complement strand
ATGCCTGTACCACAATAATAAAAAAATCACGTGAGGCAGGGGCCGAGGATAATATCAGTGTACAGATAGTATCAATCATCAATCCTGGCATGCATAAGGATCAACCATCATGGTGGAAATTCTGGAGATGATACCACCTTTGGTGTCATACGTTTGACAATTGGTAGACTTTCAGTTAGTGGAAATCATATATGAGCGAACTTTCCTATTGCATTTTTCGGGATAATGGTTTTCTAATGGGGTGAATATGAACGGAGCAAAAGGGGTCAGCACATACCGATAGTGGATAATCGTAGTCGAAATGAGAAGGGGATATATCCGATAGAGAAATTTAGTTTTTCAACAGGCTGTCACGGGGTAACCCCTACTAAAAGATTGCGGGATCCCTGTACTCTCCAAACACGCCTCTCATCACATCCATGATCTCTCCAATAGATGCGTATGCCCTAACTGCATCAAGGACAAAAGGCATAAGGTTTTCATTACCTGTTGCAGCTTCTCTTAATCTATCAAGTGCCTGCTCAACCTTTTTATTATCCCTTTCAGCCTTTATCTTTTTTGTCCTCTCTATCTGTCTCTCTTCAACCTCTTTGGGAATAACGAGTATAGGAATTTTCTCTATTTCGTCCATCTTATATTTGTTAACACCAACCACCACCTTTTGCATGCTCTCCAGCTGTTTCTGGTATCTGTAGGCTGCATCCGCTATCTCCATCTGCGGATACCCCTTTTCTATTGCAGGGATAATACCACCCATCTGATCAATCTTGTTTATGTAATCCCATGCCTGCTGTTCAATCTCATCCGTTAATTTTTCCACGAAATAAGAACCACCAAGTGGGTCTATAACGTTTGCAACTCCACTTTCTTCTGCTATGATCTGCTGCGTTCTTAAAGCTACTGTAACTGCCTGTTCTGTTGGAAGGGCTAATGTCTCATCCATAGAATTTGTGTGAAGTGACTGCGTGCCCCCAAGTACAGCTGCAAGAGCCTGAATGGTAACACGAACAATGTTGTTCATTGGCTGTTGAGCAACAAGGCTACAACCTGCTGTTTGAGTATGAAACCTTAATTTCATAGATTCCTTTTTCTTTGCATTAAATCTTTCTTTCATGATCTTTGCCCACATTCTTCTTGCTGCTCTGAATTTTGCTATTTCTTCAAAAAAGTCGTTGTGAGCATCAAAGAAGAAGGAAAGTCTTGGTGCAAATGCATCAACATCAAGTCCTCGTTCCATGCCAGCTTTTACATAGGCAATACCATCCGCGAGTGTGAATGCGAGTTCCTGAACTGCTGTGGAACCGGCTTCGCGTATATGATAACCACTTATACTTATCGTGTTCCATTTAGGAACATGTTCAGTACAGTATTCAAATATATCCGTGATAATGCGCATGGATGGTTGAGGTGGGAATATCCAGGACTTTTGAGCTATGTACTCTTTTAAAATATCATTCTGTATGGTTCCACTTATCACCTTTGGACTTACCCCCTGTTTCTCAGCAACAGCAATGTACATGGAAAGTAATACAATAGCAGGAGCATTGATCGTCATTGATGTGGTGATCTTATCAAGCGGAATACCATCAAATAGAATCTCCATATCTTTAAGAGTATCTATTGCTACTCCACACTTGCCAACTTCACCAGCAGACCTTGGATGATCAGAGTCATATCCCATGATCGTTGGCATGTGAAAGGCAACAGATAAACCTGTTTGACCATGCTCAAGAAGATATTTGTATCTTTTATTTGTTTCCTCTGCTGTCCCAAATCCTGAGAATTGTCTCATGGTCCATAATCTTCCCCTGTACATCGTATCGTAAACTCCACGTGTAAATGGATATTCTCCTGGCATACCAAGTTTCTCATCATAATCAAAACCTTCAAGATCCTCAGGAGTATAAATGGGATCAAGCTCTTTATCTGATATGGTTGAATATCTTTTGAGCCTTTTACCAAAGAACCTTTCTTTGTTAATAGATTTATTTTTCAATGCCATTCCTTGCCATTACCCCCTTTTGATAATAATGTTTAATCTCTTTCATCTCTGTAACAAGGTCAGCGAGTTCCATGATCTCCTGTTTTGCATACCTACCAGTTATAATAAGCTCCACATGTTCTGGTTTTTGTTTTATTAGCTCCAGTGCCTGATTCAATGGTATCAATCCAAAGTCTATTGCAACATTGAGTTCGTCAAGTACAATTATATCATATTCACCTTTTTCAAATGCCTGTTTTGCAAGCTCCATTCCATGCTGTGCCATCTTAATATCATCTTCTGAAGGTTGTCCTTTCTTAATAAAATGCGGGCCACCTGCCTGTACAATGGTTAGATAAGGTTCAAGCATCTTTTGAGCCTTCAACTCTCCGTAATCTATTTTACCTTTCATGAACTGAATTATTAATGTTCTGTAACCATGCCCGGCTGCCCTTAAAGCCAACCCCAGTGATGCTGTAGTTTTTCCCTTGCCATCTCCTGTATAAACCTGAATGAAGCCAGTGTCCTTCATGATCAAAGCCCTTCAAAGAATTTTATGAGCAATCGTACGCCAGCACCTGTTGCCCCCTTTTTGAAATAACCTTTAGGCTTTTCTAAATAAGCTGTGCCAGCTATGTCAATATGTGCCCATTTTGTATTATCCACAAACTCTTTTAAAAATATACCTCCCTGAATAGTGCCAGCCCATCGTGAACCCGAATTTTTTATATCCGCAACATCACTTTTCAGTAGTTCTTTGTACTCATCCCATAGTGGTAATTTCCACAATCTATCTCCACTTTTCTCACCCGCGCTGATAAGTTTATCTATCAGTGTATCTTCATTGCCCATTATTCCACTTGCCTCATTGCCAAGTGCAACAACACATGCGCCTGTGAGGGTGGCAAGGTCAACGATATATTCAGGCTTGAATGTTTTTGCTGCATAATAAAGTGCATCAGCAAGTATTAGTCTGCCCTCTGCATCAGTGGATATAATTTCAACGGTTTTACCGGACAGAGTTTTTATAACATCACCTGGCTTTTGAGCCCTACCACCGGGCATGTTTTCTGTCAGAGGAATAACAGCTACAAGATTTACAGGTATCCTTAGCCTTGCTGCGAGTATTGTTGTCATTGCAACAGCTGCTGCTCCAGCCATATCAAATTTCATCTCCGCCATGCCACTGCTTGGTTTTATAGATATGCCTCCACTGTCAAATGTTATACCTTTGCCCACGATAGCGTATTTAGAAGTTTTTTTAGAGCCATTGTATTCAAGTACGATAACCTTTGGTGGTTCGTGACTACCACGAGCAACACCTAAAAAGGCATTCCATCCCATTTTCTCAAGTGCTGGTTTATCAAACACCTTTGTCCTTATTCCTTCCTTTTTTGCCATATTGGTTACAATATTTGCAAATATGGTGGGTGTCATCAGATTGCTTGGTGTATCTGAGAGTTTACGAGCCTGATTTGTCGCCTCAGCTATCATTTTAGCCTGATCAATGGATTTTTGATCTATCTTTGAATTATCATAAGTATAAAGATAAACAAAGGTATCAGCATCTATAGATTTGTTTTTATCTGATGTCTTCAGCTCGTCATAAGTGTAACTGCCAAGTATTATGCCTTCTGTTAAAGCCTTAGCAGATTCATCTGTAGTTATGTTCTCGCTGGCAGGCATTATAACAGCTATGTTCTTGCCACCAATAGCTTCTACTTCCCTGATTGCATTGGCTCCGAACACCTTTAAAGATTCCAGTGTTATATTCTTTTTCTCCACTAACTTTATAAATGAATACCAGATGCCATCATTTAGAAATCTTAATACATTCTTACTGTCTTTTAATTTTGGTTTTATATACTTTGCAATGTTTGGTTCAAGATTGTTTAGTAAGTTATCAACATCATCCTTGAAGTATCCATACACTTTAATTTCTGCTTTGGCTTTTTTATAATCATCAGGACCGGTCAATATCTTCATTTTATTATTCATCCTCCTTTTATTCTATTGTGATCTGTTCATATTTAAACATCTTTATAAAATGATGGGTCAACGTATTTCTTTTCAAAACTGGTTGAGCCGGGCTCTGTTACTCTATTTATAGAGCCCATGGGAATCTCTATCCAGCCTGATGTTGAAAGTAAACTTATTGATTGTTCAGAAATGTCCCTGAGTATACCCCGGTAAACAATGCCATTAGCCACAACCTCTACCTGTTTACCTATTAAATCCCTTAACTGTTTCATGATTACACCTGTTATCTTTAAAATAACCATTACCACATAAAATGCAATATATTTTAAAGTGTTTACAGAGGGGGCGGGTTGATGATTACCTTATATTTAGAAAGAACCAGTAAACGATGGTGTTTATAATGGTTAGAGGTATGCCAGCCCTTGCAAATTCAAAAAATGTTATAGTTTCTCTGGATCTTTTTTCAGCATTTTGTATGATTATAATGTTGCTTGCAGCTCCAAGAATAAACAAATTGCCTGCAATGGTACTTCCAGAAGCGAGTGCTACCATTGTTTTAAGAGAGGCTCCTGCGTGTTTGAGGATGGGCAGATAAAGGGCAACCATTGGAACATTAGAAATAAATTGACTTAATATTATGCTGATGATCATAACAGAATGAATATCAGTTATATTGTGAGAATTTTTATCTATGTATCCCTGGAAAAAGCCGGTTAACCATACACTCTTCATAAGGACAAACATTGAGGCAAAAAACACAAGTGTATACCAATCTATAGAGCTTACTATTTTAATCCTCTTCTCGCTGAATATGAGTATGGGTAATGTTCCAAATAAAGCTATGTATGTTAAGCTAAAATCAGGCAGGATATGTAGAAAAGATGTTATTGTTTTTAACACTATCATCAGGATAACGATGATAAGAGCGTATTTTGAAAGATTTGCCAGATTTTTGTCCTTGATGGGCTCGTATACATGTTGCAACCTGTTGTGTTTAAATTGATCTCTATAGAGTACTTTTAAGATCCAGTAGGCAGCTAATAAATTTATTGTAGTTGGTATAAAAAGATATTTTAAAAATGTTATGAACGGGTCTGAAAGATTTCCGTGCATTGCTATGAGCAGGTTCTGGGGATTACCGATTGGGCTCATAACACTGCCAGTTGTTACGGCAAAAGCAAGGGTCAATAGAAGTATTTTGGGTTCTATGTGATGTTTCCTTGCAAGGAATAGCATAACAGGTGTTCCTATAATTGCAATTGTGTCATTCATCAGAAAGGCAGATGCAAAACCCATAAAGAATAATATTCTCAATACAAGACTATTCATTGTTGTGGCGTTCTTAAATAGGGCATAGGAAATATGAGAAATATATCCGCTTTCTTCCATGGCAACACCAATGACAAACATACCGAATAAGAACAATAAAACATTGATGTCGATCGCCTTTAATGCAGTATGTACAGGTATACTCTTTGTTAGTAATACAACCAGTGCTCCTAAAAGCATTATTTGCCAGATCTCTAACTTTATATTACCTATCTGTCTTACGATTATCAGTATAAAGACCGTACCCAATGCTATTAAAGGAATAGAAATGTTAAACATGGATTTGAGTTTGAGGTATTTAAACTATTTAATCAATGGTGTTCCAACATACCTTTTCAAACGAGGTGATAATATTATGCTTTTTTTAATCATATTGTAGGTGAATGTTTTTGCCTTTTTTACAGCTTCAAGGCTTTTGTATCCTTTAATCATATAAGCTGAAATCGCTGAAGAGAAGATACATCCTGTTCCGTGAACATCCTTATTAACGGGTTTTGCGTCAAGAAATACATGCTGTTCTTGATCCATATACAGATCAAGTCCTTTCTTTACAAAATGCCCCCCTTTTATAACCACTGCATTTGCGCCATTGTTTATAAAATATCTGGCTGACAGGATCATATCTTCTTTACTCAGTATCTGTATGCCTGATATTAAAGAGGCTTCTGGAATGTTAGGGGTTATTATATTGCATAATGGCATTAGTTTTTGAAAAGCCTCCTTTATATTACCTCTGAATAATGGCTTACCGCTGGAAGATGCCAATACAGGATCAAGCACAATATTATGCATTTTGTATTTGTGCACAGCTTTTTGAATGATCTCCACTATTGTACTGTTGGACAACATACCGATCTTTACACCATCCACATGAGTGTATTCAAGCAATATGCGTAATTGCCCCTCAAAAACAGAGGGTATTATGGGTATTGATCTCTTAACAGTATCAGTATTTTCTTCAACAATGGCTGTTGGAACAGCAAAAGCATAAACGCCAATTGCTGAAAATACCTTTATATCCATAAGCAAGCCTGCACCTGCAGAGGGATCAAAACCAGCGATTATCAAACCATGCCTGATCATTTTTTTATACCATATTTTCTCATTTTGGTTCTCAAAGTGTTCCTGTTTATACCCAGCAATATGGATGCTTTTACCTGATTGCGATTCGACAGTTGTAATGCTGTTTGTATAAATGATTTCTCTATTATCGGCATAACAATAGAGTAAAGATTTACCAGTTTTTTATGAACTGGTTTCGAAAATAAAATAGACAATTTTTTCTTTATCAATTCATCAAGCCCGAGATTTTCAATGTCTGCATCTGAAAGAGGTTCATACATGGGTGAATCTCCCACCTCTTTTTTTTCATTCTTATGATTCAATTCCCTCTGGAGCTTTATAACATACATGGCTCTTTTCAGGGAGGTTTCTACTGAGATCGGACTCAATGGCTTTTGTATTACATCAAAAACACCATTGTTCATAAGTTTTTTGTGTATCAAGCCTTTATTCCTTGGTATTATGCCTATAATTACTATATCGTTTTTTACATTTGAAATCCTGCCTATAGTTTCTTCTATGGTTAAATCATTTGTACCTGTTATATCAATGTAGATCAATCTATATGCTTTCTTATGTATAAGTTTTAAAATCATTTCAATGGTTTTTACTACTTTAATGTTTAGACCATGCTTCCTTATCATTTTAATGAGCAGTTGAGGTGGTTCCTTGCATGAATATACCAGAACTTTTGTTCTATACATTAGCCACCTTCATTAGATGATCTAAATACTCTGTTATCAAATTTATAAGAGGTTCAAGCTTTTCAATGGTCATGGCTTTAGCCCTGAAATCAGAGCTATGTTTTGCAGAGAGCAGAGGAGATATACGACTTCCTTTGGAATAATGAACCAGATGCTTACGAAAGAGTTTAACACCTTTTGTTTCGCCATAAAATTCACTCATCATACTAACATGCGATATCATAATCTCTTTTACAATTGAAAGTGAAGGCACAGTGTATGACCCTTTTTCAATATAGTCAATGATCAGTTGAAATATCCATGGATTTCCAATTGCTCCCCTGCCTATCATTATTCCTGCACATCCAGAGGTTTCCATCATATGCCTGGCATCTTCAGGTGTTAATATGTCACCATTACCTATCACAGGTATTCTGGAGATCTTTACTGCGTCAATGAGGCTTTGCATATCAATACCCTTTTTAAATCCCTGTGCTCTTGTTCTCAGGTGAATTGCTATTGCATTCAAACCGCACTCATTTGCCATATCAACAATCTGTAGTATGTTTTTTGAACTATCATCCCAGCCTGTTCGAGTCTTCATAGTGAAAGGAATAGGTATAGCCTTTCGCATTTCGATTAGAATTTCTCTTAATGATTCTGGTTTCTTTAAAAGAGCAGAACCTGAACCATTGTTTACAACATTTCTGGCAGGGCATCCCACGTTAAGGTCTATTATATCTGCTCCATAAGATATTGCTATCATGGAGGCTTTTATCAGAGTATCTATTTTATTCCCGAGTAATTGCATTACAATAGGCTTTTCCTCAGGAAAGTGTTTCAGAAGTAATAAAGTCTTTTGATTGTTATGAACCAGAGCATCCGCGCTGATAAGTTCTGTATACACAAGACCTGCACCATAGTTTTTTACAACCCTTCTGAACGGGCTATCTGTATAACCCGCTATAGGTGCCATTATATATGGATGTGACAATGATATACTGCCTATTTTAAGCATGAGAGAATGATCTATACCATATCTGGAAAAATAAAAAAATATTGTTTATACACTCTTTTTTTGTCGGGACCTTTTGTTTAAAAAGAATGTATAACCCGGTGTTTATTTCTTGAATACTTCTTCTTCGTTAAAAACTTGAGCAGTAAATTTTTCTATTTTTACTCCACCCTTTTTCCATTCATCCCCTGGTAGACCTGCTTTAATACAGGTTTCGCTTAAAAATGTTTCTCGATCCCATCCATACTCTGTTGCTACCTGTGGAAGTAAAACACCTCTGTAGAATCCCTTTGTCACATATAACCCATGTTTACCTACTTCAATTTCATCTATTGATCTTACTGGTTCAAGTTCAGAAAGCACAGAGATCTCAATAGTTATGCTATCCAGTTCGTCGAATGTAACCCTTCTGAAACGTGGATCTTCAACAGCAGCGGCTATTGCCATCATCTGGACGTTTTTGTAAAGTGGATCGTTTGTGAAAAAATTGCCAATACAACCACGCAACATGTGGTCTTTGTTAAGGGTAACAAAAGCACCTCTTTTCTGTAAAAGATTTTTATTGGTTGTGTTATATTCTAACAGGGTATGATGCTTCAGGTAGGTTTCCAGTGTTCTTCTTGCAAGTATTAATAGTTCTTTTTGTTCTTCTAAATTTAACATAATTTTTATGGTGTTGGTCTTTTACCTGTTTTTTTGTATTTAAAATAATCCATTAATATATTTCTGTGATCAAATGCAATATTATCAGGTAAATTATCATAAGTAAATAAATCTAAGGATTTCGCATCGTCGTTTGCTGAAGGTTTTCCACTTCTGGATTTTGCAAGGAAGACAGTAGAGATGGTGTGGTGCCTTGGATCTCTATCGGGTTTAGAATAGGTGTAAAATTGTTCGTACAGTTCTACATTAATTGATGTTTCTTCAAAGGCTTCCCTTCTCGCTGCATCCTCAAGCGATTCACCATAATCAACAAATCCACCCGGGATTGCCCAGCCATACGGAGGGTTCTTCCTCTCTATCAGAATAATCCTGTCATCAATTTCTATTATAATATCAACTGTTGGTATTGGATTTCTGTATGTTGTCATAATCACCCTGGTAATCGTAATATAGAATGCCTGTATAAATCAGAAAAATCAAGTTTAATACCCAGATGATCAGGTAGCCTATATAAGGTATAAAGCCTAAAAACATGTTTATAATCCATATCACTATAAAACCAAGCACTAATGCTAACCAGAAAGGTCCATTTTTCTGTATGGCGGTTTGTTTCGCAATTGCAAAGCCTTCCTGAGCTGATTTTCCTTCGGCTATAACAGGATAAGCCCAGAAGAAAAAGCCACCATAGTTTTTACCAATGAAAAATATGTAGATAAAAAAACCTATTATATATATAAAGCCTATCACAGGGATCATAGCAGGTATTGCAGGTAAGAACATATATATGATTCCACCTTTGATAAGAGGTCCAAGCCTGTTACCAGTATAACTGATCACTTCATCAAGGGTGAGTTTATATTGATCGTCATCTCTGTGCTTCAGTATTAAACCTGCACCAGAAAAAGCGACCAACCAGAGAAGTATGCTTATAGCCATTGTTAAAATAAATATCAGTAAAAGATGCCTTAAACTTATCATGGTATTCATATTGGGATGTTTTGTCATTAAAGAGGACATTAATGCCATGATCCCGCCGTACAGGTATACGCGTGATAATACACCCCACAAGAATCCAATCCCTACAGGTATAAAAAATGCGAGATAATGTTTCTGACTCAGTGATATTGCCTGTTTAAAACCATAAGAAAAAGCCTCTGAGGCACTACCTTTTATATCCATCAATCCTCCATCCAATTATTTTTAAGTATCCAACAATTATATCTGGACTTATTTGATCCAGTGCTTAACATATATATTAAATTATGAAAAGGATTTTGTTTTTATCAAGTTTTTTTGTTGCACTTCTTTTATCAACAGTCAATGTTAAAGCCTATAATTTTCCTTCTTATGTTGGCTATGTGAATGATTTTGCAGGTGTAATGGATCAAAGTACTATTTCAGCTTTGAACAGTGCAATAACCTCTTTCAACAAGCAAACAGGAATTCAGATAGCTGTGGTTACTGTAAAAGACACAGGTGATATGGGCATAGATGAATATGCAAACAGGCTTTTCCATCACTGGGGGGTTGGAGTTAAAGGGCTGGACAATGGGGTAATGTTAATTGCATCAATGAAAGAAAAAAGAGTAAGGATTGAGGTTGGTTATGGATTGGAGCCGGGTCTTACAGATGAACAGTGCGGTGTTATAATAAGGCATTATGTTATACCAGCCTTTAAAGAAGGGCAATACTCTCAGGGAATGCTTGCTGGAACCCTCGCTATAATAGATACACTTTCACGTTCAATAAAAAGAGGCGATATTTCAAGCCATCCAGGTGCAGCAACTTCAAGTACTAATAATGGGTCAGGTACAATAAATACAATACTTGGTATCATACTGTTCATTGTTTTTATTTATTTTGCAATAAGACACCCATTCATCACACTTTTCTTTTTAGGAGGAGGTTTTGGAGGAGGTATGGGTGGATCTGGTGGAGGCGGGTTTGGTGGGTTTGGCGGGTTTGGAGGAGGGAGTAGTGGAGGTGGAGGCGCGTCAGGAGGCTGGTAGGAGGTTTATATGCATGAAGAAACATTAAATAGGGTTTTAGATGTCCTGAAGAGCATACTTGGGACAAGATTGATCAGCTTTATTATGTATGGCTCTTCGCATACAGGTGAATACCATAAGGGGTATTCCAATATTAATACAATGGCTATAGTAACAGGCATCACCATGAAGGAGATAGCTCAAATAGGCAAAGAGTTGAAATGGTTTTTATATAAAGGCAATCCTTCGCCTCTTATTTTTACCAGAGAGGAATTGGATTCTTTCAAGGATGTTTTCCCAATTGAGATGCTTGATATTATAGAACATCATACCCTTGTGTATGGTGATGCTGATCCACTTAAAGACATTAATCTGAATCTAAAAAATTTACGCACACAATGTGAGTCAGAGTTAAAGGCGAAGCTTATAAGGTTGAGGCAATCATTGTTTGTACATTATTCAGAGAAAAAGGCAGCAATGCTTATGGCTAATTCTGTATCAAGCATTATGGCGATATTCAAAGGGGTGTTACGTTTAAAGGGTATACCAGCACCTGCACATAAAAGAGAAATATTGAGCAGGATATCAGAGCTCGTAGGTTTCGATCAAACTCCATTTTTAAAAATTATAGAAGTAAGGGAAGGGAAGTATAAATTCAAAAAAGAGGAAGTTTTCAAGACATTTGAGATGTATATTGAAGGTATTCTAAAGGTTATAAATTTTATAGAGAAGGAGTAAGATTATGAGCAAAAAATGGCTTGCAGTGCTTATAACACTTGGGATCTTTTTCCTTGTTGTTATAGCCGTGGTTGGTAGCCTTGTAAGCAGTTACAATAAACTTGTTGCGTTGAATGAGAATATTAACAACACCTGGGCACAGGTTCAAAATGTTATGCAACGAAGAGCTGATTTAATACCAAACCTTGTAAACACAGTAAAGGGGTATGCAAAACATGAAAAGGCAATATTTGATCATGTTGCTGATGCCACTGCCAGACTGGCAGGCGCAACAACACCAAAGGATAAGTTTGCAGCCAATGATGAGCTTGATGATGCCTTAAGCAGATTGCTTATGGTTGTTCAAAACTATCCAAACCTCAAAGCAGACAGATCATTTAATAGATTGATGGATGAGCTTGCAGGTACAGAGAATAGAATTGCTGTTGAAAGACGGAGATACAATGAAGCTGTGATGGCATACAACGTTGCTGTGAAAAGCTTTCCAACCAACATAGTAGCCCATTTCTTAGGATATAAGCCGAAAGAGGTCTACTTTAAGGCGACTGAAAATGCGCAAAAGGTACCAAAGGTGAAATTTTAATAAGGAATAGAAAAGCCCTTGACATTACTTATCATGTGGATGTTCTACATTGACACAGGCTCATTACAAAAGCTTCTTTGTTGTTAAATGCCCATTTAAAATACGCGTAAAACAAGATCCGCTCATGATAAAAAAACCTTTTGACTCTGTAGTATAGTAAAATGCTTATATTTAAGGTGTGAAAGGAGGCAATATGGAATATGATTTGATTATAATAGGCGCGGGTGCAGGCGGGTTTGCAGCGGCAATCAGGGCAAATGAGCTTAATGCAAAGACGCTCATGATAAACGACGGTCTGCCGCTCGGAGGTACGTGTGTCAATGTAGGCTGTGTGCCTTCAAAAGTACTACTGTATGCAGGCGAGCTGCTGCATCTTGCACGGCACAACAGCATGCCCGGGATTGAGCTTGAGGTGAAATCCTTTGATTTCCAGAAGCTCATGCAGCATGAACTCGATCTTGTTCAGATGATGCAGAAAGAAAAGTATGAAAAGGTGTTGAAACGCCTTGAGCATGTAACCTTTATTCAGGGCAGGGCATCGTTCGTATCAAAAAACGAGGTCAAAGTTGATGATAAAACCTTACGCGCAAAAAAATTCATCATAGCAACAGGCTCCACTGCAAGTGTACCGCCTATAGATGGTATCAAAGAGACAGGATTTATCACACATGTAGAGGCATTGAAGCTAAAGGCATTACCACAGGAATTGGTTGTCATCGGCGCAGGACCGCTTGGGCTCGAGTTTGCCCAGATGTATGCACGCTTTGGCTCAAAGGTTACGATCCTTGAGTTTCAGCCATCCATATTTCAGCAAGGTGAAGAACAAATCGTAAACAGGCTTGAATCATTGCTTACAGAAGAAGGCATAACAATTAAAACCCGTGCAATGGTGAAAAAGGCATACAAAAAAGGCAATAAGAAGTCCGTAACCTATCTTATCGATAAAAAAGAATATGAGGTCAGCGGCGATGAGATATTGCTTGCAACAGGCAAGACACCTAATACAAAAGACCTTGATCTTGACAAGGCAGGTATCGAGACGGACAAGCGGCATGCGGTTGTTGTCAACGGGTATCTTAAAACGAGCAATGAAAATGTGTATGCAGTCGGAGATGTGATAAACCAGCCATCCAGACTTGAGACAACAGCTGGTAGGGAAGGCAGTATTGCTGCTGAGAATGCTTTAACAGGCTCAAAGCTCGAGATGGACTATGACACCGTTCCATATACCATCTTTACGGATCCTCAGCTTGCAGGTGTGGGGCTTACAGAACAGGAGCAGATGAACAGGATGAAAACCTGCGCATGCAGAAGCGTAGCGTTCAAAGACATACCCAAGGCGATTATCTTAAACAGAACAGAAGGCTTTATCAAAATAACTGTTCACCCGAAGACAGGTCAGATACTCGGTGTGCACATCCTATCGCCCAATGCAGGCGAGCTTATCGCACAGGCAATGCTGCTTATAAAGAATAAAAACACCATCTACGATGTGATCGAATCAACACCAGTATTCCCAACATTATCAGAGGCGATCAAGACCTGTGCCCTCTCGTTTGTAAAGGACATATCCGGGCTTTCCTGCTGTGTGTAAATATACAGGGGCGGACGTATGTCCGCCCTTGCTGTAGCATTTCTTGGGTTACCGCATTTTTGCTGTTGAGAAAAATTTTATAAATTTACCCCTTTTTATTGCCAAACCTTTTTCTCGTGGTTATAATAAAAATTAGTCAGGAGATACCGCTAAATGAAGCCATTCATTTTTAACCCGAAAAATGCAATAGGAAAGTTTGCTCATTCGTTCAACCCCACGATCCACCTAAGATACAAAGACTTT
>JBMFUY010000045.1:0-13968 GCA_049966275.1 bacterium | reverse complement strand
AGGGGGTGGCAGAATTGAGTGAAATAGGTGGCAACTTTCGATTGAAATCACCGGCAGAATTGGAGTGAAATACACAGGTGGATCGTGGGGTTGAACGAATGAGCAAACTTTCCTATTGCATTTTTCGGGTTAATAAAGGATGCCCGCTTGAGTCTGTTTCATAATCGTTTGGAAACGGCATGTCAAAAAATCCCGAGCCATGAGGATCAAAGTATATTGTAGTAAAATTATAGGAAGGACCTGAAGTTTGCGTTGAACAACCTGCAAAAAAGAATATTGACGCAAGACTGAATATTAGTATAAAAATTAGAAAATCCTTCCGCATATTATAACTGTTTAAACGATTCTTAAGAAATTGTCAAAATCCAGCAGAAGTCCATGGCATTTTGTACTGAATGAATTGGTATGTGCCATTGCGATGGGTCTGCTAAACAATCCCTCTGTTGCTGTCCTATGCATACTGCTTATGGATACAGTTAGATTGCTTCATCGTTTTCAACTCCTTGCAATGACAACTCAAAGCTAATGGAAAATTTCCTTATCGCACTTTTTAGTTCAAGTTTAAATGGTGGAGCAGAAGGGGATCGAACCCTCGACCTCCACGTTGCGAACGTGGCGCTCTCCCAGCTGAGCTACTGCCCCAAACAATTTTATGATAAACAATTGATGCGCAAAATGCAAGGACAGACCCTGATTCATTGCTCATCGTTTATGGTAGAAGGTGCTTCTATATACCACTTTCCATCCTTATTCAGCCACAGTGTAGATATTAAAAGGTGTCTCTTCAGAAAAAAGATTGGTCCCTCACCTGCAATCTCAAGTTCAGCATCAGCATTCAGCCCATTATTCTCTATTTTTTTCACTTTACAGCCAAGCACAGTAAACCGTTTAAATCCATCCTTTTGCATCCTTATATTTAAATAAACGATAAAATTTGAAAGATCTTTTTCCGATATAAAGAATGGCTCGATTATAGGTCTTGTATGAATGCTTATTATATCTTTACCAACAAGGGTTGAGCAGAATGCATCAACTGTTTTATCAATATCTCCGGCGTGAACGGTTTGCGAAATGGATAAAAGCATAAGCACAATAAAAAGCCTTTTAAACATTGAATCCTCCAAATATGTATATGAAATAAAGAAGTGAAAGAATAATACTTATGAGCAATGATGCAAGTATCCAGCTTAATGGTTTTGCTTTATTGAGCCTTATATAAAAAGGTGATAGAATAATGATAACAATTGAAAATAAAAAGATAAAATAGAGTATAGGTAGCTTCATACTGTTGTGCAGAACAAGGTCAAGTCTACTATTGAATACAGCAATAAGCTTCATGTATTTTATATACCATAAATTTTTGTTTAGTAAACTTAAAGTGTGGTTTCAACAGTTTTAGCCTTTTTAATTCTCTCATAGAGTTGACAGGTAAGACTTAACACCTCTTCCGGTTGAATGGCATCAAGACACTTTAATCCAAATTTACAATCCCGTGGTATGCACTTTCCACATCCCACATCCTTTTTAATCCACATATGCAAAGGGCTATCTGGAGGCTCCCAGCTTACAGGGTCACTGGGACCATGAATGGTAACAGTAGGCGTGTTCATGGCAATGGCTATATGCTTTACTCCATTATCATTACCTATGTGCATATCAGCATGTTTAATTATAGCACCAAGTTCTTTTATGGATGGGGTTTGTGGAGACAAAAGTGGTTTGTGCTTCATTAAATACATGACCTGTTGAACATAGTTTTTTTCGCCGGGTCCCCAGAGCATTATCAACAGAGCCCCAAGTTTCTCTATGAGCATGTCACCAAGCCTTGCAAATCTTTCAGGATGCCATTGTTTATAAGCCCTTCTACTTACAACAGAGAAGGTAATTAACGGCACAGGTTCTTTTCTTATACTTGAAATGAATTCTGAAGCAAACCTATCCGCTGTGTCTGGTATGAAAAGATCCAGTCCATATCCGTCTCCTTTAATGCCCAATGGCTTTAACAGGTCGTATTTGAAATCAACACTGTACTTTGGTTCAGGATCCCTTTTCACCACCACATTGTAAGCATATTTCCTGAGCCTCAGATCATAGCCGATCCTTTGTTGTGCATCAGAGAACCAGGAAATAAAGGCTGTTCGTGGATTACCTAAATAATCAAGCACCACGTTGAATCTTCTTTTTTTAAGGTTCAATAAAAATCTTGTATATTCACTGGCAGGCATGGATTTATCAAGCAATATGATCTCATCAAGATAAGGATTGTAGGTAAAAACATGATAATTGGAAGGCGTGGTTAAAAACGCAATGTATGCATGGGGTTTTGCTTTTCTTATACTCCTTATCACCGGTGTTGTAAGTAGGTTATCCCCTATCTGTCCTGTATGGATAATTAAAAATCCAGTGTGCTCTATGGTTGGTTCCATATATTTAATGATGTTCCTGTAGTGCCCTTGAAACCGCCTGTCTCATTACCTCAACCGGAGCCTGAATTCCTGTCCAGATCTTAAAACTTTCAGCCCCCTGGTATACAAGCATACCAATACCATCATGGATTTTTAAGCCTGCCTGTTTAGCCATTCTCAACAATGGCGTTTCCGGGGGATTGTAAACAATATCAGATACAACAAGCCCTTTGTTAAATGTATTGTCAAATTTTAACAGTTCCATAAGTCTACCTGTATCACTTTGTTTTGTGTTTTTCATTCCAACTGACGTTGTATTTACTATGAGATCCAGATCCATATATGAAAGGTCTACAATCTTTTCAAGTGATAATGGATACAATGTTGCCTTTTGGAAGTAAGAACCAAGATGTTGTATAAGCCTTTCTGCCTTTTGAACTGTTCTGTTTGCTACAAATAATGTTTTTATTCCGGATTCAAGCAGGGAAAATGCCACAGCCCTTGCAGCTCCACCTGCACCCAGCATAAGAACCTGCTTGCCTTCTGGATCAAAGCCTGTTTGTTCTTTCAATGATTTTAAATAACCAATGCCATCAGTGTTGTAACCTTTTAATCTACCATCCTCATTGTTAACCGTGTTTACAGCACCAATTCTTTTTGCATGCTGATCAATATCATCTAAATAATCAATTATGCGCTCTTTATATGGTATTGTAACATTGAATCCCTTTATGTGTTCTTTTTTGAACTGGGCTATAGTATGCTGAAGCTCCTCAGGTTGAACATCAAAGCTTAGATAAACATAATCAATACCAAGTGCAAAGATTGCTGACATATGCATTGGAACAGATAAGCTATGGCCAAGAGGATGACCGAGTATGCCGAGAATGGATGTCATACTGTAATCCTTTTATAACTTGCCCCGGTATCAAGCGGAAATATTTTTTTTGCAATCGCTATATCCTCAATGATCTTTTGTTTCAATTCATCTGATGTTGCAAACCTCATTTCATCCCTTATCTTCTGTAGGAATTCAACTGTCAGGTTTTCACCGACAATGTGCCTGTTAAAGTTAAGTATATGCACCTCTATTTTTAATTCATGTCCACCAAAGGTTGGGTTTATTCCTATATTTGCTACTCCATAATGAGATTCGTTATTAAGCAGAATTTTTACAGCATATACACCCCGCTGGGGTAAAAGTTCCCAGTTTGTTTCAATATTTGCTGTGGGAAAGCCAAGTACATTGGTTCCTCTATGAGTGCCGGTAACCACCCTGCCTTTGATGTAAGGATTATAACCAAGGAATTTCTTTGCCTCGGCTATCTGACCATACCTCAGGTATTGTCTGATCTTTGAACTCGATACAACCTTACCTTCTATAACATAAGGTTCTACAACAATAACGTTGTAACCATACTCCTTGCCGAATGTTTTCAAAAGGGATACATCACCACTTGCCATTCTGCCAAATGTAAAATTATGTCCAACAACAATGGTTGATGGATTTATAAGTTCTTTCAGGATCCTTCGTGCATACTCATGTGGAGACATCCTTGCAAAATCCATGGTAAATTCTGTAACTATGATAGTTTCAATACCTATCTTTTTTATAAGTGCATATTTCTCTTCAAATGGGAGTATCAGATAGCTTTTCTCATCAGGATTAAAAAATTTATATGGATGTGGTTCAAATGTCATTACAACAGGTATGGTGCCAAGCATTTTAGCCTTTGAGATGGTTTGTTCTAAAATATACCTGTGCCCAAGATGAACACCATCAAAGTTGCCTATGGTTATAACACAACCATCAAGTTTTCTGGATATAGTCTTAGAGTCATTTAAGGTAATCATATATTTAAGGGGCAAATATGGGATCAAAAAAGTCAATGCCTTTAATATCGGCATCAATAGAGAATACCTTTAAGATCGTTTTACCTGTATCACAAAAACCATGTCTGATCCCAAGGTTGTACCCATTTACTCCATGTCTGTACACAAGCAATGGTACGTATTCTCTTGAATGGTCTGTACCCGGTGTTGTGGGATCACAACCGTGATCAGCTGTAATTATTAAAAGCGTTCTATCATCCATAGTATCTATAATATCTTTTAATCGCATATCAAAGTATTCCAATGCATTCTTGAATCCAATTACATTGTTTCGATGACCATATACAGTATCAAAATCATTGAGATTTGTAAAAACAATACCTTTTCTCAAATGCCTGTATGCTCTTATAGTTTCTTCTATTCCTTGCTCATTAGAACCACTGTGTATGGCAAGGGTAATACCCCTGCCTGAAAAGATGTCATTGATTTTGCCTATTGCAACAACATCCAGTCCATACCCTTTCAGTATATCAAGCACTGTTTCACCTGGAGGCGGAACTGCAAAATCCTTTCTACGCTCTGTGCGTTTGAACTGTCCTTTTTGTCCTATAAATGGTCTGGCAATCACCCTCTCTATATTGAATGGATCCACTATCTTTCTTGCGATCTCGCACCACTCATAGAGTGTTGAAACCGGTACAATATCCTCATGTGCTGCTATCTGAAACACACTATCAGCGGATGTGTAAACAATGGGCATACCTGTTTTGATATGTTGTTCTCCAAGTTCTTCTATGATCACTGTGCCTGATGCTGGCTTGTTACCAAGTACCTTTCTCCCTATTTTTTCTTCAAATGGTTTTATAATCTCATCAGGGAAGCCATGAGGGAATACAGCAAATGCCTTGTCAGTGATCAAGCCCATGATCTCCCAATGACCTGTTGTTGTGTCCTTGCCTTTTGATAGTTCCATAGCCTTTCCATATAGCCCTTTTGGTACATCCAAAGGCTTTTGAAAAGGGAATTCCACTATGTTTGCAAGTCCCAATGTGTACATGTTAGGCAGTGCAAGTCCACCGGTTGCCTTTGCAGTATTTACTATTGTGTTGGCGCCCTGATCTCCGTATTCGCGAGCATCTGGTGCTTCACCTATACCAGCCCCATCAAGTACTATCAATATTACCTTTGTGATCCTGGTATCCATTATTGCATATTACCTCTTCGTATGTTATATATAAAAAAATCTTTTGTATAGCAAAGGAAAAGAAGGAGGGCTATATGAAAAATGTAAAATGGATAATCGGTTGTATGATCTTAATACTGCCTTTAATGGTGTTAAGTGGATGCGCTGAAAAGACAACAAGTTCTACGACATCCAATGTTTATTATCTACAACTTACCCCATCACAGTTCTCAATACCAGCGGATGGGACATCAACCACAACCATAACAGCAGTTATTCAAACCCTGTCAGGAACAAAGATCACTGATGGCGTAATGGTTAATTTTCAAACAAATTATGGTAATTTTTTTGTATCTAATAATTCAGCGGGACAAAATGCGACTGTTCCTACCTCAGGTGGTAAGGCTGTTATAGAATTACAAAGTACAACAACACCAGAACAGGCTCAGGTAGTTGCGAGTGTTGGAGGGTTGAGTAACAGTACATTTATTAGCTTTACAGCAACATCTACCGGGACAGGCACAGGCACTGGAACTGGAACCGGGACAGGAACAGGCACTGGAACTGGAACCGGGACAGGAACTGGCACTGGAACAGGCACCGGCACAGGCACAGGAACTGGAACCGGAACCGGCACCACATCTACAACATCATCAACCCAGTTTGTAGCTTCCAATTTAACTGCAACAGCAACAGAACTGAGGGTGTGGCCATTTACACCATATAAAACAACATTATTACTTACAGCAAGTGATGCAGCAGGTAATCCAGTGTCCAATGGAACCATTGCAACGTTTACCATAGTCAATAACCCTGGTGGATGCAAATTTGTATCAAGCAGTGGTTCACCTCTTGGCACATGGTTTACAACAACAATCAACAACAACGTAGCTACAGCAATATTAAACAGCGGTACACATTCAGGGGTTGCGCTGGTAACAGCCGCTTACAATGTAAGCGGACAGACATTCACAAACTCTGTATGGATTGTTATAGACGGTGGTCCTGTGGCAGGTGGTATGCATTTTGGCATTGGTATAAAGAGTGATGAAGTTAATGTACCCGGGCTTGTTGTGTATGGATTAACATCACATATTACAGTTTATCTTACAGATCGTTACTCCAATCCAGTTCCAGATGGAACTCCAGTATACTTTGCATCAAGGGGTGGTTTGATAGATCCTGTTGCATATACAAAAAATGGTCAGGCAACAACCACACTGTATTCAAGTGTGTTGCCTCAGTTAAGTCTTATTTCTATGCCTATGGATATTGCACGCATACCCAATGTTTTTAACACCAAGATAAATGGCTACAATGAGGTAATAGCATACACCACTGGTGAAGAATGGTTTAATGACGTAAATCAGGATGGTATACACGATCAATACAATAATGGACAATGGGAACCAGTAATACATCAAGGGGATCCATGGATAGATGCAAATAATGATGGTGTTTATGATCCATATACAACATGGTTCTATACAAATAATGGAACCGCGTGCGTTGGGCAATGTTTTACCAATACTGCAACAGGGTTAGCACCTGTGGATGCAAACGGTAATTATCTTGCAAATGTAACATCTACAACCAATTACGAATGGTATTGGCCCAGGTACTCAGGTGCACCTTATTCAGGACCAACTGTTGATAATAGCTATTGGTTCTCGCAGACCACTGTATGGAACAGCGCAATCGTTGTGTATTCAGGTAGTCCAGTTATATCGTATATGCCACTGGCAGGTAACTTAAATACAACTACAGTAACTCAGGTAACATTTACTGTCTACTTTGGGGATGAAAATGGTAATACCCTTGCTCCTGGCAGCACTATCAACGCGAGCTTCCAGGGTATCCAGGGGGCAACAGTGTTTCCTGCTTCATACGATGCAGGGGTGCAAAACATAGGGATATTTGTTGTATCTGTAAATTCGCAAACTCAGGTAGGACAGCAGGGTAGTCTGGAGTTAAAACTTACATCTCCTAATATAACTAACGGAAGCATGGTGAGAGATATCCCTATTTCTATACAATGATGATAAGAATGGTGTAATTAACCTTACGGAAAGGGCAGGTATTCCTGCCCTATCTTTTTAATTAACAAACAAGCAGGTAGGACAATGAAAGAAAAAATAAATATAGATGTTAAAAGGGTTTCTGAACTCGCAAGGCTTGAGTTTACAGATGAAGAGCTAACATTGTTTAGCGCGCAATTTCAAGCGATACTTGAATATGTAAGCCAGATAGATGAGCTTGAACTGGATAATGTAGAACCAATGGCAAGCCCATTACCCTATACACAGAGATTAAGACAGGATGTTTATGAGCATAGTCTTCACGATACACCAGAGCATACTCAGAAAATGGCTATTTCCAATGCCCCTGGCTCAAAGAATGGATATTTTGTTGTACCAAAGGTGATAGAATGAAGCTGTACGAATTAACTATAAAAGAGGTTGCAGAACTTTATAATAAAGGTGAGGTAACCCCGGTGCAGGTTGTTGAGGATGTTCTAAAACGCATAGAACAATTAAATCCAAGGTTAAATGCCTATATATACATTGATCAAGAGCACATAGAAGAGCAGGTTAAACGTGCACAGCAAATGTTGTTGCAAAAGGATCATTCACCTCTATGTGGTATACCTATAGCAGTGAAGGACATATTTGCAACAAAGGGTATAAAAACAACGTGTGCATCAAGGATACTTGAGAACTTTGTGCCGGCTTATGATGCTACAGTGATTGAAAGATTAAGAAACACCGGCGCCATTATCATAGGCAAGACAAATATGGATGAGTTCGCAATGGGTTCATCAACAGAAACATCCTACTTTGGACCAACAAGAAATCCATGGGCACTGGATACAGTGCCAGGTGGTTCAAGTGGAGGGTCTGCAAGCGCGGTTGCAGCTGATATGGCGTTTGCAGCACTCGGAACTGATACAGGTGGTTCTATAAGACAGCCAGCCGCGCTGTGTGGTATTGTAGGACTAAAACCAACATATGGTAGGGTCAGCAGGTATGGTATGATCGCATTTGCCTCTTCACTGGATCAGGGAGGGCCCATGGCAAAAACTGTTTATGACACGGCTGTTTTGTTAGAAACCATTGCTGGTTTTGATCCTAAAGATTCAACATCCGCGGATATTCCTGTAGAACCATTTACAAAGCTATTACTCCCTGACATAAACAATATTACAATAGGTGTGCCGGATGAATATTTTATAGAGGGTATGGCCCATGATGTGCAGAAAGCTATGCAGGAGGCAATAGACACGTTCAAAAAACTCGGAGCCAGGATAGTAAAGGTAACCCTGCCACATACAAAATACGCTGTTGCAGTATACTATATCCTTGCCTCTTCAGAGGCGAGTTCTAACCTTGCACGATACGATGGTGTAAAGTATGGATATAGAGCAGAAGATACACAACATCTTGTTCAGATGTATAAGAAAACAAGATCTCAGGGATTTGGTAATGAGGTTAAACGAAGAATCATGTTAGGGACATTCGCACTGTCTGCTGGTTATTATTCTGCATTCTATGGTAAGGCACAGAGGGCAAGAAGGTTGATAACAGAGGATTTCAATAAGGCATTTGAGCAATGCGATGTAATCCTGGCACCAACAAGTCCAACACCGGCATTCAAGCTTGGTTCAAAACTGGATGATCCTTTGAAGATGTACCTTTCTGATATCTTCACCATACCTGTTAATCTTGCAGGGCTGCCAGGGGTCTCAGTACCGTGTGGTTTTACGCATGATAATCTTCCAATCGGCATGCAATTGATAGGTAAACAATTTGATGAGAAAACAATATTAAGTACAGCTTATGCCTATGAACAACATACAATGTGGTATAAGAAAAAACCGAATCTTTAAAAATCTGGAGGTGTTATGAGGTCTGAGAGTAGAAATAATTTTATAATCTTTTTGTTTATAGTTATCCTCTCTCTGATTATAACCTATCCCGGGATTGCCAGTTTTAACACAAGGCTGCTTGGTATAAAGGATTCGTATTTTTATGCATGGGATCTCTGGTGGTTTAAACACGCTTTATATACATTGCACCAATCACCCTTGAAGCTACAAACAATCTTTTATCCTATAAATGGGATTCCCTATGTATGGTCTTCTCCTTTAAATGAAATTTTAGGGATCGTACTTTTGCCAATCTTTCCTTTAACATTCTTGTTCAATATCCTTGCATTATTACCCATTGTGCTTGGTACATACTTCACATATAAACTTGTTTATTATCTTACAAAAGAGCGCCTGGCAGGTATAATGAGTGGTGTTCTGTTTGGATTTTCGCCATTTATACTTTTTACCATGATGGGCAACCTTCAGTATGCATCTATAGAGTTTATACCGCTTGTTGTTTTCACCCTGCTTAAACTGAAGGAAGAACAGTCATTGAAAAATGGTATAATGTTTATCGTTGCTTCGGTACTCCTTGCAATGAGTAGTTCAAGTTATATATTTTATGCTTATATTCCTCTGATCCTGTACCTGCCTGTTTCCTGGCTTGTTACAGATGGTATAAAACCATTCAACAGGTTACTGCTCATTTACATCTTTTTATCAATAGGCTTTGTTACTCTTGTGGCTCTGATTTTTTATGCCCCCCAGTTGTATGTAATTCAACATTCTGAATACGTGAAGGCAGAAGGTGTATCTCAATTGTTGGTTAACAACCAGAATTTTCTTGATTATTTTCTACCCAATAAAGCAAACTTTTTCTTTAAACATATTCTCTTTTTCCTTTCAAAGGATCAAGTTTATTACTCTAATATTGGGATAATATCCCTTCTCTTGATCATACTTGCAATAGCATTCAAGTATGAGAAAAAAGAATTGTTGAGATGGGGGATACTGGCTATACTGGTTTATATATTTTCTCTTGGCCCATATCTTAAATTCAATGGATATGTTATGTTCCCGTATTACAATGAGTTACATTTCATTCCGCTTCCATACATTTTGGTAACAAGGATAAAATTACTTAAAGACCTTACCCAGCCATATTTACTGATTCCTCTGCTATTGTTTATAACTGCTGTAATGTCAGGATTTGGTGCAAAACTCATCATCAAACAAACAGGCATGAAGTTACTCAGTACATTTACACTCGGCTCTCTGCTTGTACTTGCTCTTGTGGAATATTATCCTGGTTATCCATTCCCATCTGTTCAATCCACCATGCCTGCATATTATGAGCTTCCCAGGAAGGATATAAATACCAGAGCCATAATAGAATTACCAGCGAGTGCAAGTGTGTTTGATAACATTGAGGATATTCCATTTATCTACAGATCCATGTACTATCAGATGTTTACACATAAGGCGCTTGTGGGTGGATATTATCCTTATCAATGGGATAGGGCTCAATCGTTTATAAAAACGACCCCATTCCTTTCTCAACTTGATGATCCATTTATTTTAAGATACGGTGATATTATACCTGTAGATAAGAAGGCTATTGCCAATTATGGAATAAGACAGCTTATTGACCTTGGCATCAATTATGTCGTGGTTAATAGATTGGCTTACGATCAGCAGGATTACAATGTTATAAACGATCTATTAAGAACATACTGTGGAGCACCATTCTATGATGATGGTTATGTATCCATATTCCTTCTTACAAAGGCTTATTTATCCATACATCCTGGTGAACTTATAGAACTTGGATCAGGCTGGTATAAACCACAAATCAATGTTAAAGAGAAGGTGATATTCAGAGTAATGTCACAGGATGGGGTAATTAATGTCCTGGGTGTAGAAAAACCAAGAATGGTCAGGCTTGTCATGGGTATTATTAGAACCTTTAAGTCCATACAGTTCCTGACATTGGATGTTAACGGCACCACTGTTGATCGAATTGATCTTGGTAAATTAGAACAGCCAGCAATTGGGTGGATGAGCTCTCCATTTATGCTTAAGAAAGGAGATAATACAATCATTATTCATTCTGTGGATCCACCTGTGAATCCATTTAAAGAAATCGGTCCTGTTATTCAGGATACAAGACCAGTTACAATTGGGGTATTTGGTTTGCATTTGTCTGATACAACTGTAAAAAGGTAATAGGTATGAACGAAGGGATACAGGAGCTGTTCAAAATAAATACCAGAGACCCGTCTCTGTATTCAGTAGCAGAAAAGGTAAAGAATGGTATCAGACTTGATAGAAAAGATGCACATGCCATTTTAAAATCGCAGGACATTCATTTTATTGGTGCAATGGCAGATTATAAAAAACAACAGCTGAATGGCAGGCTTGTATATTTTACTGTGAACAAGCAGATAAATTATACGAATATATGCAGTGTTCATTGCATGGTGTGCGCTTTTGCAAGGAGTAGACACGCAAAGGATGCCTACACAATGACTGTTGAAGAGATTATTGCTGAATTGTCAAAGTATAACAATGAGCTTGACGAGGTTCACATTGTTGGCGGGCTTAATCCTGACCTGCCATTTGATTACTATATTTCAATGATGAAACAGATCAGAGCCCATTTCCCTTCAATAACAATAAAGGCATTTACAGCTACTGAGATTGGATACTTTGCAAGGCTATATAAGATGGATGTAAAAGAGGTTTTAACAAGACTTGTTGATGCTGGCCTTAATACCATGCCTGGTGGTGGAGCAGAATTACTTCTGGATAACATAAGGGCAAGGTTGTTCAGGGGAAAAGAATCAAAGGATGAGTGGTTGAGGACACATAGAATAGCCCATTCACTTGGTATAAAAACGAATGCAACCATGCTTTATGGCCATATTGAAACAGATGATGATATTATATCCCATCTTGATCAGCTGCGTGCTTTACAGGACGATACTGCTGGTTTTTTAACATTCGTTCCTCTTACATTTCATTCCCAAAACACACCACTCGAAGGAAAGGTTCATGCTCCTGCTGGTATTAGAAAGTTAAAGATCATTGCACTCTCAAGATTGTATCTTGATAACTTCCCACATATAAAGGCATACTGGGTTATGCTTTCAGAGGGTATTACCCAGATAGCCTTGCACTTCGGTGCAGATGATATTGATGGAACCATTGGAAAAGAGAATGTAACACATGCAGCAGGTGCATTGACACCCGTGGGGTTGACAGGTAATAAAATGATATCCATGATTAAAGATGCAGGATATATCCCTGCGCAGAGGAATGGAGAGTATAAGATTATAAGAATATATCAATAAGGGCTTAAACATGAAGATAGCAAGGATGCCTTATATAAACGTTGATCCATTTTACTATACACTTGAATACGTTGAAAAAAAACCTAATATAGAACTGGTGGTTGGATATCCTCGGGAAATAGGTATATTTGCGCGTACAAAAGATGGTATTGATGCAGCTCCTATATCTGTTATGGATTTTTTAAATCTAAAGGACATCTATGAACCAATGAGGATGTGTGTTGCTGTTAAAAAGAAGGCTGGTAGTGTTAACCTTTTTACAAAGGTACCTGTGAAAGCATTGAGCGGGCGAAGGATAGGCATAACATCACAAACATCAACCTCAAAGGTGTTGATGAAGATTATTCTTGAGCAAAGGTACGGTGTGAGATCAGTTGTTTATCTTGATCAACCAGAATTGAGAAGCGTGGATGCCTATTTACTGATAGGCAACAACGCCCTCCTGCATGCACACAATGGTTTAAAAGGCTTTGACTATATGTATGATCTTGGTGAGGAATGGTACAAATGGACTGGTTTACCTTTTGTATTTGCAGTGTGGGCTGTAAAAAAAAGTATTCCCGAAGCAGATAAGGATTATTTAGCTGCCGTACTCAAACAGTCGATGGAGCTGTTCTGGAAACACGAAAAAGAAATGGCAAAAAGGCGATCAGAAGAATTATTAATATCACCAGCTTCAATCATGGATTACTGGCATCTGTTCATATACAATCAAACGCCAGGTATAGATAAAAGTCTTAAATTGTTTGAAAGGTATGCAAAAACTATAAAGGGGGTATTCGCAAATGGGTAAAAAGTCGCACAACAATGGTGATAATGGGGATGATTTTGAACTTTACGATGATGAAAATGGTGAGGAGTTAGAGGAATATGAAGATGAGCTTGGTATTGACGAGAGTGAGCTTCAAAACATCCATTTTACAGTACAATGTATAAAAAATCCCTTTCCAAAAGCAAGCGATGAATGGGCTATAGTAGAACTCCTTCAAAAGGAAAGGCCAGAGGGTTTTGAGGAGTTAAAAGATGTTTTAATGTCTTTATTTGATTTTGATAATTTTGATATGACACCGGATGAATACGCAAAAGAAATATTGTATTTTATGATAGAAAACAGGGTTATAAAGTTAGATTAACCTGAAAATACAATAAGGAAATTTTTTCATCCACCCGGGGTACCCCATCGTTCATTACAAAAATCCCTTATTTTTCAAACACATTTTGGGGATAAATAATTTTCTATGCGCAATTACTGATTGTTAACCCGAAAAATGCAATAGGAAAGTTTGCTCATTCGTTCGGGGTACCCATGCAGAGCATGGGTCGCAC
>JBMFUY010000044.1:0-13989 GCA_049966275.1 bacterium | reverse complement strand
CCTTTACAACAAAAAGTCTTTGTATCTTAGGTGGATCGCAGGGTTGAACGAATGAGCAAACTTCCCTATTGCATTTTTCGGGTTATTATAAACCAGAGCTGTAGGTCTTAATGCTTATATCCCTTCCGTCTGTTGTAATTCTTATAGCTCCCTGTCTATCGGTTCTATAAACATTAACATTTCTTTCAAAAAGTCTTTTAAGAACAGCCTTTGATGGCATATGGAATGGGTTTGTCTCACCAACAGAGATAATAGCGATCTTTGGACCAACTGCATCTAAAAATCTCTCTGAGCTTGAGGTTTTGCTGCCATGATGGGCTACTTTTAGAATATCCGCTTTTAAATCTGTGTTGTATTTATCAACCAGCAGTTCTTCTGCCTTTTTCTCTATATCACCTGTAAAAAGGATGCTCACCTGCCTGTAAACAAGCCTTGTTATAACTGCATAGTTGTTTAGATCCTTTTCAGAGTAAGGATCACACACATCATGTGGGACAGGTAATAACTCTACCTTCACGCCATTTACTTCTAACGTTCTAACAGCATCCTTAATCTTATATAGATTTGGTCTTGCTTTATGTATTGCCCTTACAAAATCTTTATACACATTTGTTTCCGGCTCACAATCACTTTGATACACCTCTTTAACGCCCATATTCTTAATAATAAATCCAAGCCCTCCTATATGATCTATCTGCGGGTGAGATGCTATGATGTAATCCACCTTATTCCTCTTCAAAGCCCATATATACCTTGATACCACTGCTTCACCAGTATCATAGCTGTGATAAGCACCACCACCAGCATCTATCAGCATTGTTTTACCAGAAGGAAATTCTATAAACGCACTGTCACCCTGCCCAACATCAATAAAGGTTATGCTTAATTTATTGGTGAAATGGTTTTTGTATACATAGTATCCTATATCCAGTATCTGGAATAGCATAAGAACAGATAACAATGTTGCTGTTATTCTTGTTCCAAATCTCTTTGCACCAAGCAATATTATCAGGATTGAATAATAAATGCATATCTCAAACAGCGTTGGCGTTGGTACTCTTATTGATGCTATTGATAATGCAGATACCCAGCTTATTATGCCCACAATAACATTTATAAGATAAGAGATACAGAAAAACAGTGCATGACTCAGCCATGCACTGATAAAACCAGAACAGGATGCGATAAGAGAAATGGGAACTATAATATAACAAAACAACGGTATTACAAGAATATTGAGCAAAATACCACACAGAGGTACTGTATTAAAATAGTATGCAATGATCCCTCCAAGTCCTATGGTCACAAAAATACTCACAAGTAATGCGTTTGCTAATGCGATGAATATTTTACCGGAGATGGCTGGCACACGCGATTTTATTTCCTCAACGATCCTCGATATAACAGGCATAAAGGCTATAATAGACCCCACAGCAACAAATGAGAGTTGAAACGATACACTGTGTAAAGCCATAGGATTTACCGTGAGGATTAAGATTGCTGCAATGAGAAGCCCTGTCCATCGTGCCTGTGTCCTGTTTATAATAAACAATATGCAGTACACTGCTATCATGATACCACTTCTTACAACAGGCGGGTTTGCTCCTGTTAAAAGCGTGTATGCAGTCATTGGGATCAGGGAAAGAACAAGTGAAAGTTTTGGAATGTTAATATGCAGGCACAGATAAACCGAACGTGAGAGTAAAAATCTTATAAGCCGATAAAACAGGTGAGTTATGATAGCAAGGTGTAAACCGGCTACAACAAGAATATGAATGATGCCTGTAGATGAAAACATCCTTCTGACATCACTGGATATGTATCCCTGATCCCCTATTACTAAAGCCAATACAATACTGTAAGCAAGCGGATCATCAACATTATGGGCTATAATATGCCTTACTTTAATCCTGATGCTGTCTGCTGATCTGAAAAATCCATTCATTGCCCTGTCTGAGCTTATAGATATATTCTCTACGCTGTTTAAATAGCCAATCAGTGCTATGTTATCCCTTGATAAGGAGGCAACGTAGTCAAAAGACCCCGGGTTCTTAAGGTTTTTAGGTCTGTGCAATCTTACATGTGCATTGATATAATCCCCTGATGTTATATCAGGTAAAGCATTATCAGGGTCAAAGACAGATAATTGCGCCAAACAACCATTGTCGATATTTTTCTGGTCATGGATCTTATCAATCTTTATAACAATCTTGTGTTTACCTGGATAACTTCTAACCGGCTTTACGACCCAGCCTGACACATTAACACCTCCGGCACGAGCATGGTTTAATACCCTGTCTGCACATAATAAAGGATCCTGGGTAGACTGACGCGTGGCAAGCATAAGTGCGGTTGTAAATGAGAGTAATAGCCAGACATACTTATTTTTCACAAGCATAAAACAGAACAATATAAGAATGCCTATCATTACATACGCATAAACCGGTATTACTGGTTTTATATCCCTGAGTAAAATACCTGTTACCATGCCAGTAAATATTGCCAGAAGTCCCATAGATTATGGGTATAGATTCAAATTAAACGATTTTCAAGCGTATGTGAACCGATACAAAATTTCCCTTTTCTAAAGGGGTGTTGAAAAACTGGATTCCTGATCAGATCCGGAATGACATGTACGAAGCAGATTCTTCGGGATTAGCTTTTTTCAGACACTGTGAACCTGTCTATTACCGTGACGTACCAATGTCGTACAGTTGCTTATCACAAAGATGATTTTTAGCAATTTGTGTGTTACTGTATGAGCAGTATATAAATTTATCAGGGGACTTATGCATAAAGGAGGATACTATGGCTTATGTTGGTCAGGTTCCAAAACAGGAAGCTATCAAATTGTTTCATGATCATGTTTCTTCAGGCAAAGCAGACATTTTTACATCGTATGGCATGGATTTTATATTTGGCAAAAGAGAAGGTATATATGTATGGGATATCAATGGAGATAAAAAACTGATAAATTGCCATAGCAATGGCGGTGTATTTAATCTTGGACACAGGAATCCTGTGATTGTAAAAACCCTGTTATCTGCTCTAGAGGAGCTTGATATAGGTAATCATCATTTGATAAGCGAACAAAGGGCTTTACTTGCAAAAAAGTTATCTGAACTGATGCCCGGTGATATAAGCTATACAATATTCGGTGTTAGTGGTGGTGAGGCAATTGACACAGCGATAAAGATAGCAAGGGCTTTTACCAGAAGGCCGGGTGTTATATCAGCTGTTGGTGGTTATCATGGGCACACAGGTTTTGCACTTGCAACAGGAGACGAGAAATACAGAAAGGCATTTGGACCAATGTCTCCAGGATTTCGTCAGGTTACATTTAATGATATTTCAGCACTTGAAAAAGCAATGGATCATGAGGTTGCTGCAGTTATATTTGAAACAGTTCCAGCCACGCTTGGTATTTATGTACCTGATAAAAACTATTTTAAACAGGTCAGGGAGCTATGCGATAGAAATGGGAGCCTTTTGATAATAGACGAGGTTCAAACTGGCTTTGGCAGGACAGGAATGTTATGGGGAATTGAGCATTTTGGTATTGTGCCGGATATAATTGTTATAGGCAAAGGGTTAAGTGGAGGTATATATCCTATGACAGCTACATGTATTAGAGAGCACCTGGAGGTTGTGTTTAAAGACGATCCATTTGTTCACGTGTCTACATTCGGTGGCGCTGAGGTTGGTTGCCCTGTTGCAATGAAGGTTCTGGAAATATCCTCTGATACGGGTTTTTTAAAGCATGTTAATGATATTGCTCTATTGTTTAAAGATGGCTTGAACAGGTTAAAATTAAAATATCCAAAACTTGTTGTTTCAATCAGACAGCTTGGTTTGATGATGGGAATAAAAATGGCAAATGAAATGTGTGGACCGGTTTTAACAAAGACATGTTACGAGAATGGCATCTTAAGTATCTATGCAAACAATGATACCTCTGTTAGCCAGATATTACCACCTTTGATCATAACAGAACAGGAAACCAATGAGGTTCTGGAAAGACTTGATAAGGCTTTAGAGCAGGCAAACACATTGCTTGATCTGTAAGCTGATAAGAGGATGAATGTATGAAGTTTAATCTTGATAAGGAACTTCTGGAGAGATTTGAAAATGGGCTTGATCCTGAGCATCCTGATCGCTCTTTGATCCCGGCTATTGTTCTTGGTTATGGAGAGATCAGCACAGTGTTTGGTTTGAAATATGAAGGGCAGGAGGATGTTGTTTATAAACGAATGCCTATATTTGATACCATGCACCAGGTTGAACATTATATAGAGATATACAATGAGTATAACAGGCTTCTTCTTGATATAGGGGTTGAGGTTCCAGAGTATGATTCTATAAGTATTGTTACAGCCCATGGAGATATTGTATTCTTTGTTGTCCAGAAAAGGCTTATACCTGAATCTTTTGGAAACAAGGTTATCCATGTAGCATCGGAGAAGGATATATTCCAGTTGTTTCTAAATATCTTAAGACAGCTGAAAAGGATCTGGGATTTTAACAATAGTAACAGTGTCATAAAAATGGGTATAGATGGTCAAATTTCTAATTGGGCGATAAAAGATTTTAACCCTGAAAGGCTTGAAATAAACGAAGAGACAAAACTTCTTTATATTGATACCAGTACCCCGCTTATACGCAAAAATGGTAAGGAGATGCTTGAAGCTGAATTATTTTTGAAAAGTACACCATCATTTTTAAGATGGCTGGTTAAATGGTTGTTTCTTCAAGAGGTCCTTGACAGGTATTATGACTTCAGGCTTGTTATTGTAGACCTTATAGCAAACTTTTATAAAGAAGGACGGGAAGATCTAATTCAACACCTTATTGGACATGCCAATGAATTCCTGAATGATGAGGCAAAGGTATACAGTGTGAAACCCATAGAATATAAAGAGGTACACGATTACTATAAGAATGATGCCTTTATCTGGTCTATGTTCCAGCGGCTGAGGAGGATTGATCGATTTTTAAAAACAAGAATATTCAGGACACGCTATCCATATATCCTTCCAGGACAGATAAAGAGATAATCTTTATACAATATTGAAGAGGTATCATGTTGTAATGCACTGGAACTTAACCCGAAAAATGCGTTTGCGAAATAGGGAAGTTTGTGTAATGAGTGATGGGTACCCCGAACGAATGAGCAAACTTTCCTATTGCATTTTTGGGGATAAAATATATTTAGCTTCCTGCAATAAAAAATCATGAGCAATGTAGAACAAATAATAAAAAGTACCATTATAAACAACGGGCCCATTCCCTTTGAGGAGTTCATGGATATGGCTCTTTATTATCCACATTCAGGTTATTATACATCCGGTAAACAGAGAATTGGTTCTCAGGGCGATTATTATACAGCTCCTTATGCCTCATCTGTAATGAGTATGTTGATAGAGAAACAAATTGTTCAATTCTTCGAGATGCTTGGGAAACCTTCTGTGTTTTATGTGGTTGAGGTTGGTGCAGGTTCAGGGAGGATGGCTCATGATATTGTGGAATCAGCATACAGATTTCACAAAGCATTTTACAATGCTCTTAAGTATATTATTGTAGAGAAATCTTCTACTCCGGATATCCAGTATACTGAAAAAATACAGGTATGTAAGGCATTGTCAGAATTAGATCCCTTTGAAGGGTGTATATTGTCCAATGAATTGTTTGACGCCCTTCCTGTACATATCGTTGTTATGAAAGATAGGTTATATGAGGTTTATGTGGATGTGCAGGATAACCAATTTAAGGAAATACTCATGCCTGCACCAGATGAGCTCATAAAACACTTTGAGTTCATAACTATAAAACTTGTTGAGGATATGTGGACAGAGGTGAACCTTAAAGCAATAGAGATGCTAAGAGATATGGCTTCAGTACTAATGCATGGTTACATACTCACCATTGATTATGGCTATACAGCATCTGAGTATTATGCACCTCATAGAAAAAACGGTACACTTGTGTGCTATCACAAACATACGGTAGATAACAATCCTTATGAGTTTGTTGGACAGAAAGATATAACCGCACATGTTGATTTCACAAGCCTTGCACAGTATGGAAAGAGATACGGGTTAAAAACGCTTGGGTATGTGAAGCAAAGAGACTTTATATTTTCTATGGGTTATGAAGAGCTTTTACAACAGATAAAAGACACGCTCAACAATCCTGTTGACTACTACAGACTTGTGTCTGCATCAAAATTCCTCATTATGCCCGAAGCAATGGGTGATATTTTTAAAGTGCTGTTACAGTACAAAGGCAATAAAGAACTCCCTACACCAGATGGTTTTAGATACAGAAATAATATTTTGTAGTTGTTAAAGGGTACTTGCCTGTTTAAAGCCAGAGCTACATATTATGTTTAATATGTTTTATAGAATAGGATTTAAACTTGCATTAGTAATGCTTATGATACTGCTGTTTGATATGGGTGTTGCCTTTGCAGGTTCTATTTCAGGCGTAGTTATTGATGCTTATACAAATATTCCTATAAAGGAGGCAAAGGTCCAGCTTAATTCAAATGCAAGAATTATAATGAAGACTGTTACGAATAAGGATGGAATGTTCTCTATAGAAAACATACCTGCTGGTGATTATACATTCTCTGTTATTCGTGATGGCTATGAACCTGTTGAAAAAAAGATCACCTTGAATGTAACTGGAAACCTCAAGTTTAATATTCAGCTTGTGCCTGTGTCTGTGATTCAGGGAAAAGAATTTGTAGTTACTTCAAGCAGGATAAAACAGAAACATTTAAACAGGGTAGAGCTTTCAAAGCCATCAACAGAGTACATAGTGGGAGGACACGAAGCAAAGCGTGTTGCAGGCAATATAGAGAATCCTGTGCAGGCTATTGTTACTTTACCAGGCGTTTCGCAGGCAGGGGAAATGTCATCATACATGTATGTACTTGGTGGAGGGGCTGATGAAAATGCATATTATCTTGATGGCATACCTTTATTTGATCCAACACATTTAGGTGGTACAACCAGTGTTTATAACGACGATATGGTTGATGTTATGCAGTTTTATCCTGGTGGTTATCCATCATGGTATGGTGATGCGTTAAGGGGTATACTCAACGTTGATTACAGAAATGGGGATATGAACGGTTATAAGGGTAAGGTTAACCTGAGTCTTATAGATGGCTCTTTGTTGGCAGAGGGTCCTATAAAGAAGGATAAGGCTTCATTCCTTATTACAGCGCGCAGAACATATTATGACTGGCTTATTAAAGCCTTAAACCTGGCTAAAAACAATGTCATACCAAGCTTTTATGATGTTCAGGCAAAGCTAACGTATGTGCCTGATGATGATCTGAGGATCTTTATGGATTATCTGTTAGCCGGGGATAATGTGTCCGGCTATCTGCAACAGTCTGATCAGTACAATCAACCAGGGTATGGTAATATTTACTGGTTACACAGACAGAATATCCTTGGTATAGGCATGGATTATACCCCCAACAAACTGATCAGGTATAAACAGGTGGTTTATGGTGTTACAGATAGAAATAATGCCTCTCTCATTGGTTCCAGTTACAATGTAGCATACACACTTATTGAACAGCTTGGTACACGTGGTACATTAGATATATCTCCATCATCATGGGATGATCTTTTTCTTGGTTATGAACTGGAGTATGCACCTGTTTCAGCATCAGCCTCTGTTATGAGTGCGCTTATAGTGGGTACAGCTCAAAACCTTACAACCAATTATAGTACACGTAATCAGGGGCAGGCTAATCTTACCCTGCATGACATTTACAGAATTTACAGCGGGTTTATAGGCAACAGGTTTACCATAGGAAAGAGTTTTTTTATTACCCCATCTTTACGGTATGATTATTTCAGGCTTAATGATCAGGCAACGTATAGCCCGAGGTTAGAACTGGGTTACAAAATTGATAGGGATCAAACAGTAAAGTTTGCAATGGGGCAGTATCATCAATTTCCACTCGCTGATATTGCCATGACCTCAAATACAAACCTTACAGCAGAGAAATCCAACCACTTTATCCTCACGTATGAGATTAACAGGGGAAACTACTATGCAAGGGCTGATGCATTTTATATCCTTGATAGTGATCTGGTTTACACATGGATCAATCCAGCCAATATTCATTTTATTACCCCGTGTGAACCTGAGGTAACAATAAGTTCTGCAAATTCTGGAAGAAGGATGACTTATGGAGGTGATATTATGATCCAGCGTTATGTGACAGGTAGGTGGGATGGATGGATAAGCTACACATATCTGTTTACAAAACAACAGGATCAGCCAGGTGGGCCATGGTATTTCCCACAGCAGGATCAGAGGCAGACGATAAATCTTGTCGCAGATTATAGACCAGCTACGAACTGGGAATTATCATGGAGATGGAGTATACATTCTGGTAATCCATATACGCCTATTACAGGAACCACTGTGATACCAAATCCCATGTCAAACTGTCCGGATCAACCCAAAACGATTGTCCTTCCCCTTCAGGGGTATCCTGATTCAGCAAGGTTTCCTTTTTATAACCGTTTAGATGTTAAAGTACAGAAGAGCTTCATATATGCAGGTTCAACATTAAAGGTGTATCTTGATATAATAAATGTTCTGGATTATCCAAATGTTGCTGGTTACTTTTACAATCAGGATTATACCCAGCGCAAAACCGTTTATTCATTACCCATCATACCGTATGTCGGTGTAGAGTATGATTTCTAATGCAGGTATTAAGACCCCAACATCACATAGATAAAAGATTTAAATACTTTGTTGTTGGTTCGTTAGTTTTACATACAGTTATCCTGTTCTGGATATTTTTTTATCAGGTTTTTGTTCCACATTTAGAGATATCCACCATAACGATCAACCTTGGAGCTGGAGGTGGAGCATCCCCCAAAAAGGCGTATGTAAAAAAATATCAGGTAGCAAGGAAACAACAGAGCAAAATGGTTATTCCGGAAAAACAGTTAACCTATAAAACACAAGCCAGAGAAGCTATTCAACAAACAACAAGTACCATATCCACTCCTTCGACTTATGGCTCTATGCAATCTGGAACAAGTACAGGCAGTGGAGAGAGTGGAACAGGTTCTGGAGGAGGTAATGGTGCCGGTTCTGGAGGTGGAGAAGGAATTGTGTCTTCAAATCAGCTTGATAATCCACCGGCACTTATTACATTTAAAAATCCGGTTTATCCGGTAGAGGCAAGAAAACAGGGGATTGAGGGGGTTGTGGTGCTGAAGGTACTTATATCACCAGATGGCAGGATCAGGGATGTAAAGATATTAAAATCAATACCTATATTTGATGAATCTGCTGTACAGGCGGTCAAACAATGGCGGTTTACACCGATCACATCCCATGGGAATCCTGTTTACGTCTGGATGATCATACCAATACGATTTCAATTAAAGTAGCATACATAGAAATTGCTTCGCTGATCCATCCGAATGAACTCCTGCAATGTTTTGTCAGTTAAACCAAAATGTGTTAAAAAAATAACCATATGAATATACAGGAAGTTGAAAAAAGGATAAAAGAGTTAAGGCGTAAAATAAATTATCACAATTATCTTTATTATGTACTTGATGCACCGGAGATCTCTGATGATGAATACGATAAACTTTTCAGAGAACTGAAGACGCTTGAAGAACAGTATCCACAGTTTATGGATCCCAATTCTCCAACACAGAGGGTGGGTGCAAAGCCACTTGAGAAGTTCAATCAGGTAAAACATACAGTTCCAATGCTGAGCCTTGACAATGTATTCTCCAATGAGGAATTCGAGCAATTTGTTGATAAGATTAACAGGTTTCTTGGAAGGAATGAATTTTATGAGTTTGTAGGTGAACCAAAGCTTGATGGACTTGGAGTTGAACTGGTATACGAAAACGGAATTTTTAAGGTTGGTTCAACAAGGGGAGATGGTTATGTTGGTGAGGATGTTACACAGAACCTCAGAACCATTAAAAGTATACCCATGTATCTGATAGAGGATAGGTATCCAGCGCCAAAGCGCATAGAGATCCGTGGAGAGGTTATAATGAACAAAAAAGATTTTCTCGCGCTAAATACCCAGCGTGAGGAAAATGGAGAGCCATTATTTAGTAATCCGAGAAATGCTGCTGCAGGTTCTTTGAGACAGCTTGATCCAAAGGTTACAGCACAGCGTAAGCTTGATATAATCCTGTACGCGGTTGGTGCTTATGAAGGGATAGAGTTCAAAACTCATATAGAGGTACTGGAACATATAAAAGCCTGGGGATTAAAAACAAATCCACACAACAGGTTATTAAAAACAAAAGAGGAAGTTTTTAAGTATTTCTCTGATATAGAGAAGATAAGAGACAAACTTGAGTATGAATGTGATGGTGTTGTGTTTAAGATAAACTCCATTCCTTTACAGAGGGCACTTGGTGAAGTTTCCAGGAGTCCCCGTTGGGCAGTAGCTTACAAGTTTAAACCACGAACAGCTATTACAAAGGTGCTGGATATAGTGCCTCAGGTTGGAAGAACCGGTATACTTACACCTGTTGCTATACTTGAGCCAGTTAATATTGGTGGGGCAAAGATCCAGCGTTCCACACTGCATAACCAGAGTGAGATAGATAAAAAGGATATAAGAATAGGGGATACTGTAATAGTGGAAAGGGCAGGGGATGTTATACCAGAGGTTGTTGGTGTGGTTAAAGAAAAAAGAACAGGCAGGGAAAAGCCTTTTAAGATGCCAGATAAATGCCCTGTCTGTGGTTCTGAAATAGAAAAACTTGAAGGCGATATATTCTATAGATGTATAAACATTTCATGTCCTGCACAGATCAAAGAGAGGATACGACATTTTGCTCAACGTGGGGCAATGGATATTGAAGGGCTTGGGGAGAAATGGATCAGTACTTTTGTGGATAAAGGGATTGTAAAAGATGTCGCTTCTCTTTACGAATTAAAGAAAGAGGACATTATCTCTGTTGAAAGGATGGGTGATGTCCTTGCAAATAAACTGATAGATGCTATTCAGCGAAGCAGAAATGCACAGCTTGATAGATTTATCTTTGCACTTGGTATACTCCATGTTGGCGAGCATATAGCAAGAACGCTTGCCATGAACTTCAAGAGTATAGATGATCTGGAGAAAGCCACAAAAGAGCAACTTCAAAGGATTGAAGGTATAGGCCCTGAGATTGCAGAGAGCATATATAATTTTTTCAATACACAGGAAAATAAGACATTGTTAAAAAGATTAAAAAAATACATCAATCTTTCTAATCCTTATGAAAAAGCCAGCACAGGTCCATTGAAGGGTAAGAGATTTGTTTTTACAGGTGGTCTTACCTCTCTATCCAGGGAGCAGGCAAAACAGCTTGTAGAACAGAATGGCGGAAGTGTAACAGAGTCTGTTAGCAGTAAGGTGGATTATGTTGTTGTTGGCGATCAACCAGGTTCAAAGCTTGATAAGGCGCGTTCTCTTGGACTGAAGATCCTATCAGAACAGGAATTTCTTGAATTGATAGGTAGACGATAATATTGAATATCCTGACGGAATAGTTTATTGCTTAACAAAAGGTAGGATTACAATGAAAATGAATATAGAACTTGACAGCAGGGAACACACAGTTGATGTTACACAGATACAAGGTAACCAATGCAGGTGCAACATAGACGGTAAAGAGTACATTGTGGATTTTTGTTTAATCAAATCCGATAACAACCTGAAAGTGTACTCTATAATCAGTGAAGGTAAATCTTACGAGGTTATTCTTTTCAGGAGTAAGGAATTTGATACTGTTTATGTTAATGGGAATCAATACACTGTCAGGTTGGGCAATCATTTAGGTTTCAATAAAAAGAAAGAAAAGAAATTACACGAGGACAAAGGGGTTTTTCACATATCAGCCACGATTCCAGGGAAGATCATAGCAGTTAAAGTAAACAGTGGAGCTATTGTAAAAAAGGGTGAACCCCTTGTTGTGATCGAGGCTATGAAAATGGAGAACGAACTCAGGTCTCCGACTGATGGAAAGATCACCAATGTGTATGTAAAGGCAGGGGATAAGGTGGAAAGCAATGCTCCACTTATAGATGTGGATTCGAGGTTAGATTGATGAGTGTGAAAGATAATAATTACAAGCAATTGAAACATGCATACGAGAAATGGAGTGAGGCTCAGAACAAAATAAAGCAAAGGAAGGATAGATTTTCTACACCTTCAGGCATAGATATTAATACGCTGTATACTCCACTGGATACAGAGGCTGTGGATTATATAGAGGATATTGGATTTCCAGGAGAGTACCCTTTTACAAGGGGTATTCAGCCGTTCATGTACAGAACAAGGTTCTGGACCATGAGGCAGTATGCAGGATTCGGAGATGCGTTTAAGACAAATGAAAGATTTAAATTGCTGCTAAGTGCCGGGCAAACAGGACTATCTGTTGCCTTTGATCTACCCACCCAGATGGGTTATGACTCTGATAACCCAATGAGTGCTGGAGAGGTTGGGCGTGTAGGTGTAGCAATAGATACACTTCATGACATGGAGATCCTTTTTGATGGAATACCGCTTGACAGGGTAAGCACATCCATGACGATCAATGCCACAGCAGGAATACTGCTTGCCATGTACATGGCAGTGGGGGACAAACAGGGCGTTACGCACGATAAACTTGAGGGTACAATTCAAAATGACATTTTAAAAGAATATATAGCAAGGGGCACTTATATATTCCCGGTAGAGCCTTCAATGCGTATAACAACAGATATTTTTGCTTACTGTAAGGAACATCTCCCAAGTTTCAACACAATAAGTATATCAGGGTATCATATAAGGGAGGCAGGCGCTGATGCTGTTCAGGAGCTTGCGTTTACCTTTGCTAATGCGATTGAATACGTTAAGAGCGGAATAAATGCAGGTATGGATGTTGATGAGTTTGCGCCAAGACTTTCTTTCTTCTTCGGGGTACATAACAATCTTATTGAAGAGGTTGCAAAGTTTAGAGCTGCAAGAAAGATATGGGCACATATAATGAAACACAGATTTAGTGCGAAAAAGCCACGTTCTATGATGTTGAGATTTCATACACAAACCTGTGGCTCAACCCTATCAGCCCAACAACCGGATAACAATATAGTAAGAGTGACGATTCAGGCACTTGCTGCTGTGCTTGGTGGTACACAGTCCTTACATACAAACTCTAAAGATGAAGCCCTTGCACTCCCAACAGAGGCTTCTGCCAAACTTGCTTTGAGAACCCAGCAGATCATAGCCCATGAATCAGGTGTTGCAGACTTTGTTGATCCCCTTGCAGGTTCTTATGCAGTAGAATCTCTTACGAACGAGATAGAAAAAAAGGTGCATGCATATCTGGATAGGATAGAAAAATCAGGTGGAGCTATAAAATGGATCCAGAATGGTTTATTTAAAAATGAGATTGAAGAATCTGCTTACAGGTATCAACAGTCCATTGAGAATAAGCAAAGTATTGTGGTTGGTGTAAATGATTTTGTAGAAGATTCTGAGGAGAATATTGGTATCTTAAAGGTTGATCCAGAGGTAGAAAGGGCACAGATAGAGAGATTAAAAAAGGTTAAGGAAGAAAGAGATAACAGCGTTGTAGAAAAGTCACTTAAAAGGTTAAAACAGGCTGCTGGTTCAAAAGAGAATTTAATGCCATTCATATATGATGCAGTAAAGGCATACGCAACAATAGGTGAAATAACAAATACTCTGAAAGAGGTATTCGGCGAGTACAGATGAGTCATTTGTGTCAAGTTGTTGTGTATATACTTCACAATGGGCTGGATAGACAAAAATGTGGTTATTTTGACTGTTTGTTTCCTGGGGTGAGGCTTTAAAGAATCACAAGGGTGAGCTCCTCGGCTATGCCTGCCGTTATTCTTTAACCCGAAAAATGCATTTGCGAAATAGGGAAGTTTGTGTAATGAGTGATAACCCCGCGTCAAATATAGGTATTC
>JBMFUY010000043.1:0-14171 GCA_049966275.1 bacterium | reverse complement strand
TTTACAACAAAAAGTCTTTGTATCTTAGGTGGATCGCAGGGTTGAACGAATGAGCAAACTTTCCTATTGCATTTTTCTGGTGAAGCTGAACAGTGAACTCTGGAAGAAATTTGATTACCAAAAATACAATAGAGAAGTTTGCCCATTAGTTCTGTAAACCCAATAGTTTTTAATGGTTTTTATCTTTTAATTTTATTCCTTAAATTTTTTTCTAATTCTTCAAATCTTTTAATTGACAAATCCAGATACTTTTTTTCTGTGTCAATCCCGATGAACTTCCTGCCTAAAAGGTAGGCTGCAATCCCAGTTGTCGAACTGCCAGTAAATGGATCCAGAATTAAATCTCCCTTTCTTGTAGAAGCCAGAACAATTCGCATAAGTAAATCTTCGGGTTTTTGAGTGGGATGTTTGCCAAATTTTTTCTCTGTTGTTTTAGGCGTATTGATGGCCCATACTGATCTCATCTGAGAATTGGGCTTTTTAAGAAAGTCTTCTGGCCACTGACCACGTTTCATTAAATCATAATTGAAAACATGTTTTGCTTTTTTGTCTTTTTTAGCCCAAATAAGTGTTTCATGACTCGCTGTAAAATAACGACAACTTAAATTAGGAGAGGCATTTGGTTTAAACCACACGATATCATTAAGAATATGATAACCGCCAAGTTGCAACGCAAAACCGCATTGATAAATAGAATGGTATGTCCCACTAATCCAGATAGTTCCGTGGGGTTTTAAAACACGTTTTACCACTTCAATCCATTTAAGATGAAATTCAAAATCCTTTTTCAGCCCATTGCTTTTATCCCATTCTCCCTTATTGACACTAACACGTCTTCCAGCATGAACAGTAAAACCATCGTTGGATAGCAGGTATGGAGGATCGGCAAATACCATATCAATGGAATTTTCTGGAAGTTCATCGAGAATATCTAAACAATCAGCATGGTAAAGTGTAAATCCCGGTTTTTCGTAGTACGGCTTGTAGATATTTAATTCCTTTTTTCCTGTGGCACTTTTCTGTATTGCCATTTTATTTTGCATATCACTTTATTAACCCCTCAATATTTACTCCCAATGCTTTTGCAATTTTAGCCATAACCAGAACAGGGAGTTTTTTGATAACTCTGATTTCAACCTGGTCAGAGGGTGATACTTAACGCCGGATTTGCTGACAAAGTCTTCCTGTGATAAGTCCTGTTTTACGCGGTACTCCTTTATATTTTCTCCTGCCATAATTTCAATTTTTCCCTAACTGGCGGAGAGGGTGGGATTCGAACCCACGTTCCTGATTACTCAGGATACCCGCTTTCGAGGCGGGCCCGTTATGACCACTTCGGTACCTCTCCCCTGATCACCATCATAGTAGTGTATTGCCTTCAAGTCAAACATATCCGGGCACATGTTACACCATATCATGCCCCTGACTTATAGGGATTTACAAATTATTGCATATTTAATGTATATGCAGTATAAAATTTTTATCCTTTATAAGGGAGGGTGCATATGATTATAGACTGTCATTACCATCTTGATGAAAGACTTCTTAAGATTGAAGAGCTAATAAGCAGAATGGATGCTTCAGGTGTTGATAAGGTTGCTATAATGGCACCAATGGTTGAACCTTTTAAAGAGCCATCCCCTTTTCTTGTTGGATTACTTCAATTTCTATTAACCCATAAAGCACTCAGAGGTATTGGTAAATCCCTTGTAGCCAATTTTGATGCAAATGGAGATATAAATATTCTTGGCAGGATCTACAAAATAGATAAAGATCCTGATAATCAACTTGTATTTGATGCTGTGAAAAAACATCCCAGCAGGTTTGTAGGCTGGATATTCGTTAATCCCAGGGGTAAGAATCAGCCTGTCAAAGAATTTGAAAGATGGAAGGATACACCAGGTGTTATTGGTATAAAATCTCATTCATTCTGGCATCATTTTAAACCTGTTGAACTTGCACCTGTTGCAGATAAATTAACAAAGATGGATAAGCCTTTATTGATCCATGTGGGTTTTGGAGAAGAAGGAGATTTTTATAGCCTGTTAAAAGAAGTGCCCAAACTAAAACTGATACTCGCACATGCGGGATTTCCTGTTTACAGAGAAACATGGGTAAGGATAAAGGATAATAAACAGGTTTATGTTGATCTGTCGCAAACCAGTTATGTGGGGGATAAGATAACAAAGGATGTGGTTGAATACCTTGGACCTGATCGCTGCTTATTTGGAACAGATGGCCCATTTGGTTTTTATGCAGATGATGGAAAATTTGATTATGGATTTATAAAACGTCGCATAGAAAGATTATTCCGGGATAAAGGCATACAGAGAAGATTGCTTGGCGAGAACTTTGTTGAGCTTACAGGTATTAAATAAAGGTGTATATCAAACAAACGCGTTTCTTATAAAACGCCTCTTATTAAACATTTTTTGTTAAGAGAAACAAATGAAACAGAGCAAAGAGCATATTGTTGTTGCAGTTACGGGTGCAAGTGGGTCTGTCTACGCGCTTGGTCTGATTAAATGGCTTGTGGATAATGGATACCCGGTTGAACTGATCGCGTCAGATACCGGCAAAAAGGTTTTTGAGTACGAAACAGGTAAGCGATTTTCAGCAGATACCCTGACAACAGAAAAAGACTTAATTACAATACATGACAATGACAATCTTTTCTCACCACTGTCAAGTGGCTCATATAAATTCAGTAAAATTATTATAGTGCCATGCTCAATGGGTACACTTGGAAGGATAGCAACAGGCAGTGGTACAAAGCTTATTGAGAGGGTTGCTGATGTGGCTCTTAAGGAGAGAAGAAGACTTGTTATAGTTCCTCGAGAAACCCCATTAAACACAATACATCTGGAGAATATGCTTAAACTTTCTTCTGCAGGTGCAATTATATTACCAGCAATACCAGCGTTTTACCATAAACCAAAAACTATTGATGATATGGTGAGTTTTATAGTTTCAAAGATACTCGATGCAGTAGACATACCTAACAATCTATACAAACGATGGACAGGCAAAAACAATTAGTTATCAGAAAGTTCAACCTTCTCAGGTGTATAATTTTCAAAACGCGTAAATTCTCCAATGAATGTAAGTTTTATATTTTTAGTGGGCCCATTCCTATGCTTTGCAATGATGATCTCAGCAATACCCTTATCCTTATTGGCGTTTTCATCCTTACTGTAAAGTTCTGGTCTGTGGATAAACATTATAAGGTCAGCATCCTGTTCAATAGCACCAGAACCTCTTAAATCAGACAGCTGGGGTCTTTTGAAATCTCGTTTTTCCCCTTCACGGTTTAGTTGAGAAAGCAAGAGAACAGGTACATCAAGTTCTTTGGCTAAGGCTTTCAAAGAACCTGATAGGGCCGCTATTGCGGCCTGCGTATTCTCAGCATCTTTTGGTTGCTCCATGATCTGAAGATAGTCTATGATAAGGAGTTTTAATCTATTTTCTGCTTTCAGCCTTCGTGCCTTTGCCCTGATTTCAAGCATTGAGATAGCTGGTTTATCATCAATAACAATAGGAGCATTCTGGATAATGGAAGCTGCTTTGTTCAATCTCTGAAATTCTGAAAATTCAAGGTAACCTCTTAAGATACTCATATATCTTACCCTGGCTTCCATTGATAAAAGTCTTAATGCTAATTGTTGCTTACTCATTTCAAGAGAAAATATAGCTACTGGATTCTGATATTTTACAGCAGCGTTCATTGCAATGTTCAAAGCAAGTGATGTCTTACCAACACCAGGCCTTGCTGCAATGACAATCAGATCAGATGCCTGAAGTCCGGAGGTGATCTCATCAAGGGCATCAAACCCTGTAGGCACACCGGTAACAGCCATCTTATTCTTTCTGCGTTCTTCTATAATCTGATACGCCTTTTCTATCAGTTCTTTAGATGTAACCATGGTTGAGGTAAACCGTTTCTGGGTAATATCAAAAATGAGTTTTACAGAATCATCCAAATAATCATCTATTTCTATGGAAGGATCATAACCCATCTTTGCTATTTTCATTGAGTTTGTGATCAGCTCACGTCTGATAGCCTTTTCTTTTATTATGTTTGCATAGGTTGTAATATTGGTGGTTATTGGTGCAAGGTCTATCAATGAGGCAACATAGGATTCTCCACCAGCTGTTTCAAGAGAACCATTGTTCTTAAGATACTCAGTAATTGTAAGTACATCCAGTGGAACACTCTTTTTATTCAGTTCAATCATAGCTCCATAGATCAACTTATGCGCTGTGGTGTAGAAATCATCCACAGACAGGATATCCATCACCTTATAGATCGTATCCTGATCGAACAGAATATTCCCGAGTACCGCTCTTTCTGCATCAAGGTTCTGCGGTAACACACTTTCTATAAAAGATGCTTCTGTTTTAGCCATTTGATCAGGATACTTTACCAACCACCTTAACCTTTAGATTTGCAATCACCTCAGGATGTAGTTTCACAACAATATTGTACAGTCCTATACTATGAATCGGAGTGTCTAACTCAATCTTTCTTTTATCCACCTTTAACCCGTTTTGCTCCAGAGCTTCTGATATATCCTGTGCGGTAACAGCTCCAAAAAGCTTTTCCTGATCGCCCATGGGTTTTTCTATCACAAGCTGTAGATTTTCTATCCTTTGTTTTATATCAGTGGTAGTTTTGATAAGCTTTTTCTTTATATGTTCCACCATCATCTTCTGATGATTTATAGCCCTGATGCTTCCGGTGTCTGCCTTCATGGCAAGTTGCTTTGGTATAAGGTAATTCAAAGCATATCCATCTTTGACATCAACTATATCTCCCACCTTCCCGAGTGTTGGTATATCGTTTTTAAGTATTACCTTCATGCATAGCCTCCTTACAGTTCAATCTTATCTTTCACTGTTGTAAAAGGTAGAAGCGCAAGTATTCTTGCCCGCTTTATCGCAACTGTTAATGCCCTCTGGTGTTTTGCGCATGTTCCGGTTAACCTTCTTGGCAGTATCTTCCCCCTTTCAGATATAAAACTCATTAACATATCTGGATTTTTGTAATCAATGACAATGTCCTTCTCATTACAAAATCTACAGACCTTTTTTTTCACAACGATCGCTCTCTTTTTAAAATTAGATTTTTTTTCTTCCATGCATTTTCCTCCTATCGTTTAATCTACTAATATTCAACAGTACCTCTGTCATCCAGCAATTTATCAGCATGCAAGCTTATTGGATATACACTGTTAGCAACTATTTCTACCCTTGACCTTATCTTCTCTTCGCCTTCAATCTTCACGCTGTATTTGACCTGTCTTAATCTGCCATCTACAAGTATGAGATCTCCCTTTTTAACATTCTGTTCTACGAACTCGCCAACCTTTCCATAAGCCACGACATCAAAAAAGCTGGATTCTGGTTCCTGTTTGTCCTTTGTGTAGTGATTTACAGCCAATTTTATGTTTGTTACAGCAATACCATCAACAGTATACTTTATTGCTGGATCATCTGTAAGCCGTCCTGCAATTAAAACCTTGTTAAGTTCAGGCATATATCAGGATGTTTTATCTTTTCGGACAGTAAGATATCTCAATACCCCATCTGTGATTTTAAGCGTCCTTTCTGTTTCGGTTATTACATTATTTTCGCCCTTGATAAGGTTAAAGATATAAGTACCCCTTTGTTTCTTTTTTATAGGATATGCCAATTTCCTATCCCCTAAATTCTGCTGCTCTAAAAGCTCGCCATTGCGCTTTATAGTGCTGTTGATCTTCTCTATTACAGCCTTTATATTCTCTTCAGGCAGAGAACTATCAATAACGTACATCAATTCATACGTTCTTATCATATTACCTCCCTTTGGATTTATTAGCCCTTCTTTTTAGAAGAGCAGAGATTAAACAATCATTAAATCAAGTTTTTAGAATGTCAAGTAGATTTTTGCCCTTGATCTTTTATTTGAGGTATAATAAATAACAAATATGCAGGAAAAGAAATATCTCATTTTTATACTGTACATTCTGGTAATTGTATTAATTTCAGGATGTGCAGGCAACAAAAAAGAGAGTGTGCATAGTATTATGATATGGTCTGACGGAACATGGCTTAGAGATGCACAGGGAAGGGTTGTACTGATCCATGGAATCAATGTGAGCCAAAAATACCCACCATATCTACCCGATTGGCCTCCTATAACTACTACAACCTCAGATGTTGCACCATATTTTTTAAGCATTAAGAAGGCAGGCTTCAACGCTGTAAGATTGATCATCATCTGGGCTGGGCTTGAACCAACACCCGGCACGTTTGATCCCGGGTATCTTCAACAGATCCAGCAAGAGGTGCAGATGTGTCAGAGCTATGGGTTATACGTGCTGCTGGACATGCACCAGGATCTCTACAGTAATTCTTTATGCTGGGGTGATGGTGCACCGGAATGGGCATGCGATCTCACAGGTTACAATGTGAGCCAGTGTAGCGCGACTAATTGGGGAATAAATTATCTGGTACCCGCAGTTACGCAGTCTTTTCAGAATTTCTGGGATGATGCTTTAGCCCCGGATGGAGTAGGTTTACAAGAACATTATGCCATGGCATGGCAGCATGTTGCTGCCTTATTTGCCACGAACACATCAATACTCGGTTATGAGATCATGAATGAGCCTTACCCTGGCAGGTATAATCTGTTTTCAACTGCTTTTGAAATACAAGCGCTCGTACCGTTCTACGAAAAGGTCGCATCTGCTATACGTAAGGTGGATCCGTCTCATGCCATTATGTTTGAGCCATCTGTAACAATGACAAACCTTTTGCACAACTACAACACTGGTATCAGCAGCACCACATTTCCGCAGGACTTCAGAAACCTCGTCTTTGCACCACATTATTATCCTCTATCCTCTGGAAATAGTATAAGCACTACAGATATATCCGCTTTGCAGATAACAATACCTATCATAGCTCAGGTAAGCAGTGAAATGAAGACCCCATATATCGTCGATGAGATGGGACTGGATCACAATGAAAACAATAGTGCTGCATACATGACAGCCCTGCTTAACGAATTTGATAACGAAATTAGTAACTGGATGTACTGGGAATACAGATCAGCATTTTTATACAACAATGGTTCAGGTATGAGCCTGCTTGATGCCAATGGCACACCAATGTTTTCTATAATGGAACTTCTCTCAAGGCCCTATCCACTGGTTACTGCAGGCACACCTTTAAGTATTAGTTATCCTATAACAGACGATCCCTCAACATTTACAACAACCAGTTTTACCTATAAATACAAAGAAGATGGTATAGGATATGGAACAACAGAAATATTTATTCCAGAAATACATTTCCCAAATGGATTTACCGTTACTACATCAGATGGAACTGTTAATTTTGATCTGGCTACAAATACATTAAGCTATATACGTGGTCCACTATCTGTTCATACAATAACGGTTCTACCATGTGATTCAACAAACAAACCGTGTTACAAGTTTGTTGACAAATAAAAAAATAACCATATAATAAAAATGTATTGAAGGCGGATAGCTCAGCTGGTAGAGCGCCACTCTTACACGGTGGATGTCGCAGGTTCGAGTCCTGTTCCGCCTATGTTTTTGGGGTCGTAGTTCAGTTTGGTTAGAACGTCCGCCTGTCACGTGGAAGGTCGCGGGTTCGAGTCCCGTCGACCCCGTTTTTCATAAATATAGGCACTCAAAAATTTGTAAGGAAACTTTATTATTCTCAAGGTGTTAAGCAGTAAAAAAACGGATATGCCATCTATTAAATGCAGTATTATAATTACAGTGCCTGTTAACGGTCTTAACGCTTCATGGTTCCTATGAAAACGGAATAGCTTATACATGCTTTGATTCTCAATATAAAAAAATTGTTTTACAAACCCCTTGATTGTTGCCTTTTTTACGATATCCACTGCCATGTTGAAATAGTGCTTTGTTCCTGCAAGCATATCTATCTTACTGAATTGGTGCACTGTGTATAGATTACTACAGAAAATGGTTCTTATTAGTTTGCCATTGCTTATATAGTGCAGGTTATTGGTAATCTCCAGCAAATAACCGGCATTATCAGGTATATCAATTTCAAGAAAGTCCTTTTTCCAGAAAGCCCTTTCTCCACCAAAGTATTTTGCACAATTTGTCCATCCCCATATTGGTGTTCTGTCACCTGCCCTATCTAAAATTGCCTGATCAACCTCTCCATTTAAAACAGGAGAAATCAAGGTTTCTAAATTTTTATGAGTTAACCCAATCAGGTCTGAGTCAAGCATTACAATGAGCTCTCCTCTGGATTTATTAACCCCTTTTTTTATCACACCAGCCTTACCATTTTTTTCAGGCATTGTTATTACCTGTAAAACAGGGCAGTTTTCCTTATAGGAGCTTGCAATACCTTTTGTGTTATCTGTTGAGCCATCATCCAGTACCAGGATCTCATTAAACCCTGTGAATGTTGTTACCACATCAAGAACCCGGGAAATATTCTCTTCCTCGTTGTAAGCGGGTATGATGCATGAGATTTTCGTATTATTCTGTTTCTGCATGTTAAATATCCACCTAAAGATTTTAATATGATTATAAAGCAATATTAGACGAACTTAAGCACGTTTTTTATAGGTTGTGCAACAATTTTTTATTAATCCCTGTTTTTTTCTCTACTTTAAACTAAATAAAAATGCGTTTGCGAAATAGGAAAGTTTGTATAATGAGTGATGGAAGTATCCACCCGAAGAGAAGGGCCGTGCGAATGAGCAAACCTTCCTATTTCATTTTTGTAAAGCGATTTTTATTTATTTCAATCCTGCAAAAAAGCAATTTAGTTGTTATGTCAATTCTTGACTTGATCCATACCCTCATTTAATATGTATTCATGGATAAAGTTGTTGTAATAATACCAGCACGATACGGTTCTACCCGGTTACCTGGAAAGCCACTTTTAAAACTTGGGCAGAAACCCATTATTCAACATGTTTACGAAAATGCATCTGCATCAAAACTTGTAGATAGGGTGATCGTTGCCACGGATGATAAACGTATATACGAAGTTGTGAAAGGATTTGGAGGAATATGTGTTATAACACCAGAGGGTTTAAAAAGCGGGACAGACAGAATAGCATATGTGGCAAAGGATATAAAGAGTGAACTGATAATGAACCTTCAGGGAGATGAACCATTTTTAAAGCCCTCTATATTTAACAGAGGGTTAGAACTGGCTATTTCAAATAACAGTATACCTGTGGTTACACTTGCCACGAGGATCAAGGCTATAGATGAACTTGATAACCCAAACAATGTAAAGGTTGTAATGGATAATCAGGGATACGCACTTTACTTCTCACGTTTCCCTATCCCATTTATAAGGGATAACAAGGGCAGGCTTGTTAAAAAGGTTTATGGACATTTCAGGCATATAGGTGTTTATATATATAGGCGAGATGTTCTTCTTGAGTTTGTCAGGATGAAACGCTCTAAATTGGAGCAAATGGAAAGGCTTGAACAATTAAGATTACTTGAAAATGGTTATAAAATCATGGTGGTTGTTACAGGAGATGCTCCTGCTGGTATAGATACACCAGAGGATTATAAAAAGGCTAAGTTACTCTTTATGACAAAAAGGAAGGTATCATGAAGTCTAAGTTTATATTTATTACAGGTGGGGTTGTGTCATCCCTTGGTAAGGGGATTGCTGCTGCATCTATCGGAGCCCTGCTTCAAGCAAGAGGACTTAACATAACACTTCAGAAACTTGATCCATACATAAATGTGGATCCAGGTACAATGAATCCATATCAGCATGGAGAGGTGTTTGTTACTGAAGATGGGGCTGAAACCGATCTTGATCTTGGCCACTATGAGAGGTTTACAGACATAAGTATAACCCACTCAAACAATGTTACAGCGGGTCAGGTGTATGACACTGTTATCAACAACGAAAGAACAGGAGCATATCTTGGAGGTACGGTTCAGGTTATACCTCACATAACAAACGAGATAAAGCGAAGAATAAGAGAGAATGCAAAGGGAAAGGATATAGCAATAGTGGAGATAGGTGGTACTGTTGGCGATATAGAAAGTTTACCATTCCTTGAAGCTATAAGGCAGCTGAAAAAGGATGTAGGTCCTGAGAATGTGCTTTATATACATCTTACATTGGTTCCTTACATAAAGGCATCAGGAGAGTTAAAAACAAAACCAACACAACATTCTGTAAAAGAATTAAGGGCAATAGGTATTCAGCCGGATATTTTGCTGTGCAGAACCGATAGGGCTATTGATAAAGATCTTAAAGCAAAAATAGCACTGTTCAGTGATGTGGATCAGGATGCAGTTATAGCAGCTATTGATGTTGATTCAATATACGACGTTCCTGTAGCATTCCACAATGAAGCACTGGATGAAAAAATCATAGAGAAGCTTCACATATGGACAGGGGCACCGGATCTCTCTAAATGGGAATCTCTTTCAAAGAGAACAGCGAGTATCAAGGATGAGATAACAATAGGAATAGTTGGTAAGTATGTTCATTTAAGGGATTCTTATAAGAGTTTACATGAGGCTTTAAACCATGGTGGTATTGCAAACAATGTAAAGATCAATCACAAATATATAGATTCAGAAGACATAGAAAAGGATGGTCCTGCAAAGTATCTGAGTGATGTTCATGGCATTCTCGTGCCAGGGGGATTTGGAAACAGAGGAATTGAGGGCAAGATTCTTGCTGCAAAGTATGCAAGGGAAAAGAAAATACCATATTTTGGTATATGCCTTGGCATGCAGATCGCTGTGATTGAATTCGCCAGGCATGTTATGCATATAAAAGACGCAAACAGCAGCGAGTTTAACCCGGCCACAAAAAACCCGGTGATAGATCTTATGCCAGAACAAAAGGATAACAAACAAATTGGTGGCTCTATGAGGCTGGGAGCCTATGAGTGCAGGATAAAACCCGGGACACACGCAGCCAGAGCGTATGGTAAAGAAATAGTTTTTGAAAGGCACAGGCATAGATACGAATTTAACAATGACTATAGACAGAGTTTTGTATCAAAAGGCATGATCATAAGTGGTGAGAACCCTGAGAAAAAACTCGTTGAGATTATAGAGCTTAAAAATCATCCATGGTTTCTTGGCTGTCAATTTCATCCGGAATTCAAATCAAGACCCATCAATCCGCACCCTTTGTTTGTACATTTTATAAAGGCTTCTTTGAAAAGAAAGAAATAAGAAACAATACATCCATGGAATGGTAGAAAAAGCATTTGAATACATTATGAACACGAAGGTAAAAACCATATATATAGGCAATGTAAAAATCGGAGACAATAACAAGGTAATACTTATAGCAGGTCCATGTGTTATTGAGAATAAGACAATAACAATGGATATTGCTGAACATTTAAAATCTATTACATCGAAACTGGGTTTTGACCTTATATTTAAGGCTTCTTACGACAAAGCAAACAGAACATCTATTGATTCATTCAGAGGACCTGGATTAAAAAAGGGGTTGGAGATCCTTGCCAGGGTAAAAGAAACATTTAATATTCCCATCCTTTCTGATGTGCATAATGTAGATCAGGTAGGTCCTGCTTCTGAGGTTCTGGATGTAATCCAGATACCAGCATTTTTAAGCAGACAGACAGATCTACTTGTTGCAGCAGGAGAAACAGGCAGGGTTGTTAACATTAAAAAGGGACAATTCATGGCACCATGGGATATCAGACATGCAATAAAGAAGATTGAATCAACCGGAAACCACAAGATTATTGTGACAGAGCGTGGTTACACATTTGGTTACAACATGCTTGTGAGTGACTTTCGTGTAATTCCAATAATGCGGGATTTTGGTTATCCTGTGGTCTTTGATGCAACACACAGCGTGCAGTTGCCATCAGCTGCAAATGGAGCTTCTGGAGGACAGAGGCAGTATATTGAGATCCTTGCTAGGGCAGCAACAGCAGTTGGTATTGATGGACTTTTTCTTGAAGTCCATCCAGACCCTGATAAGGCTTTGAGTGATGGAGCAAATTCTTTGCAAATCAATAAACTTGAAAAGCTACTAAAAACAATAAGGATGATAGATGAAATCGTTAAAAAAGGTTGATGTAATAAAAGAGGCTAAAAAGGTATTAAAGATAGAATCCGACACCATTCAAAACCTGATACCTCACATAGATAAGCATTTTTCAGAGGCAGTGGATACCATTTTATCCATAAGAGGGAAGGTTGTTATAACAGGTATAGGCAAGTCAGGTCTTGTGGGGCAGAAGATAGCATCTACTTTGACAAGTACAGGCACACCTGCTTATTATCTGCACCCTTCAGAAGGAGCACATGGGGATCTTGGCATTCTGGGCAAAGATGATATTTTAATAGCAATATCCAACAGCGGTGAATCAGAAGAGGTTTTAAGGATCATACCATTTGTCAAAAGATTGGGAATAAAATTGATAGCCATTGTGGGTAACAGGAATTCAACACTGGCAAAGGATGCAGATATTGTTATTCATGTACCTGTGGAAAAGGAAGCCTGTCCTTTTGGACTTGCACCAACTGCGAGTACAACTGCAGAACTTGCAATAGGTGACGCCATGGCAGTTGCATTGCTATTAAAGAGAGGATTTACAAAGGATGATTTTGCCATGTTTCATCCTGGCGGATTACTTGGTAAGAAACTCCTCACAAGGGTGGAAAACCTCATGCATACAGGATTGGAGATGCCAAAGGTTTACACAGATACAAAGATGAAGGATGTGCTTGTTGAAATTACATCAAAACGTATGGGCATGACCGGTGTATATGATGCAAACAACAAACTCGCGGGCATAATAACAGATGGTGATCTTAGAAGAGCGTTAGAACGGTATCCTGATCTACTTGAGCGGGTAGCTTCTGATATAATGACGAAGAATCCAAAACGCATAGAAAAGAGCGCACTTGCAGTCAAGGCATTGAACCTTATGGAAACTTATTCGATCACATCTCTGTTTGTTACAGAAAATGGTAACAGGGATGAACCTGTTGGCATAATTCACCTGCATGATATATTAAAGGCAGGTATTGTATAAACAATTATGCACGGAATGATACTGGTTTGCATCATACAGAATTTATTTGGCGAATACAAAACATGGTGATTTTTAAAAGGGGATAAATATTATGCCAGAGCTACCAGAGGTTGAATCAAGGCGTATTATTATTGAAAAGGCTTTTAAAGGCAGAATACTTGTTTCTTTTGATATCCTTAAGAAAGGTATTGTAAAACATGCAGACAAAAAGGTAATAGAAGGTATCAGAAATAAAAGACTATTATCTGTAGTTAGAAAAGGTAAATACCTCATCTTTAATTTTAACGATGATCTTGGCTTCATTTTACATTTTGGACTCTTTGGGGAAATGCAAATAACCTCTACAGACAAAGAGTTTACATCTGTTTGTGCACGCATGGATTATGATAATAAAAAAAGTTTGTTTCTTTTGAAGTGGGCAAGTTTATGGTTTGGAATGGGGTTAGAAGATCTTGAAAAACTTGGTCCGGATCCCATATCTGAACCAGAAAGGTTTACGCTGGATTATCTCTCAAATGCCCTTTTGAAAAAGAAAACAAAAATAAAACCATTTTTAATGGAGCAGGATATTATAGCAGGTATAGGAGCTGTTTACGCGGATGAGATTTTATTCAAATCAGGTATACTGCCCACAAGACCAGCCAACGATTTAAACAAAGATGAGGTTTTAAGACTCTACAATGCGATAAAAAGCACCTTAAAGAATGCCATAGATAAAACAATAGCAGCAGGCAGTGAAGATAGACCATTCTTATCTTTAGAGAACAAGAAAACCTGCCCTGTTTGTGGAACAGAGATTGTCAATACAAGGCTTGCAGGCAGAAGGACCCTCTACTGTCCCTCATGCCAGCATTAACCTGTGCTACAGACATGGCTTTGAAATGTTGTATAAGGTTGGGAGTGGTGTCTGTGAAGCAGACAGGGTATTGTAACTCCTGATCCCTACTCTATTATATCTTCAACATGCGATATTAGTTTTATATCAAACTTACCTGCATATTTCTCAACTTCTTTCTGTAAACCCGAAAAATGCGTTTGCGAAATAGGGAAGTTTGTGTAATGAGTGATAACCCCGCGTCAAATATAGGTATTCTTC
>JBMFUY010000042.1:0-14896 GCA_049966275.1 bacterium | reverse complement strand
CTGTGGACAATCAGCGACCTACTTCCATTAAAACAAGGATTGAAACTGGTAGTGCAAAATCGTCCACAGTCCATGGTCAATAGTCCATAGTAAAAGGAGAAAGCAAAGACACTTTGCAAAATTAACTATAAACTATGGACTGTGGACAATCAGCGACCTACTTCCATGAAGGTGGCAATAAAATATTTTCTGAAGGCTATACATCTCGGTTAGATTTTACATTACTCTACAAGTATTATTGATAATTTTTAAAAACTGTGCAATAAGTAAACAGATTGGTTTTGTAAAATATATCCTTCTTTGTGACATATTGTGTCTGAAGCTGAATTATTTATAGTTGGGAGGGTGTATGATGAAGCGGGAAAATAGGTTTGAGATGGAACTTAAGTTGCTGAAGGATCTATCTTTATCTATAGCCAATGCTAATAACTTCAATACTGCTCTTAATACCTGCCTGGAAACCATATGTAAAGCCACAGGATGGGCTTATGGAGAGGTGTGGGTAACATCAAAGGACAATACCTACACTTATATATCAAACGCCTTTTATGGAGAGCATGATGAGTTAAAAGAGTTTTATGAAGAGAGTAAGAAGCTGGAACTTGCTTTTGGGACAGGTTTCCCGGGTCTTACCTGGCAAAACAAACAGCCCATACGCATAAAAGATATTTATTCAAGTTCAAACTTTGCCCGTAAAGAGCTTGCTAAAAAATTTAATCTTAATTCAGCCTTATCAATACCCATTATAGTGGATGATAGGGTAATAGCCATAATGGTCTTTCTTATGTTTGAAGCAGAAGAGGATGATGAGTTTGTAGAGCTATTCTCAACGATCGTTGCACAGTTGGGTGCGCTTTTTAAACGATTACTGCTTGATAGTAAATTACATATAACAAATCGTGCATTAAGGCTCATAAGTGAAGGCAATCAAGCTATTATAAGGGCAACGGATGAAACAAGTCTCCTGCACAATATATGCAGTGTTGCAGTTAAATCTGGAGGTTACCGTATGTGCCTTGTTGCATTTGCTCAGCATGACGCGCGTAAAAGTATTAAAATCATCACATACGCAGGGTTTACAGGTGATTATATTGAGCAATTAAGTGATCTTTCATGGGCAGAAGGGCATCCTAAATCATCCCTATCCGGTAGGGTAATCAGAACAGGCAGACCATTTGTTATAAGGGATGTGCGGAATGATCCCAACTTTGCTCCGTGGCGGGATTCTGCACTGAAACAGGGCTTTCAGTCTGTTATATTCCTTCCTTTAATTGTAAACCAGGAAGTGATCGGTGTGTTGAACATGTACGCAAGCGAAGCAGATGCCTTTGGGGAAGAGGAGCAAAGGTTGCTTGAAGAGTTTGCAAATGATGTTGCATATGGGATTATGATGCAGCGCACAAAGACAGAAAACCAGAGGCTCCAGGCTCAATTGCTCCAATCTCAGAAAATGGAGGCTATGGGTCAGCTTGCTGCAGGCATTGCTCATGATTTTAACAACATACTTACAGCCATCACAGGGTATGGGACCATGCTTTATAATAAATTGAAGGATGATAAAGAATTAGGTTCATATATAAAACAGATACTTGATGCTTCTGAAAAGGCTCTTGAGCTGGTTCAGGAATTACTCACCTTCAGTAGAAAGCACGACATTGATCTGAAACCTTTGGATATAAACCAATTGATAACCCGTTTATCTGGATTGCTCAAAAGATTACTTGGCAAACATGTTGTTATGAATACTGAATTAGCAGATATGCCATTAACAATTATGGGCAATAAGAATAAACTTGAGCAGGTATTGATGAACCTTGTAGATAATGCAAACGATGCAATGCCTCAGGGAGGGGTATTAACAATAAGTACTGATGCAATTGAAATGAATGAGGAATTCATAAGGACACATGGCTTTGGTAGAAAGGCAGGGTTTGCACTCATTAAAATTGCGGATACAGGGACTGGCATAGAAAAGGATAATTTAGACAAGATATTTGAACCATTTTTTACCACAAAGCCCGTTGGTAAAGGTACTGGTTTAGGACTTTCAGTTGTTTATGGAATTATCAAACAGCACAATGGATACATAGATGTCAGCAGCGAGCCTGGAAAAGGAACAACCTTTTTCATTTATCTACCACTTGTTAGAGAATGATGCTTTACCCCTACCTTTATGGTTTTCTGGACCATGTCTTTAAAGTATTTCCAATTGTGGATCAGTTCAGGGTTATTCTTCCTGTGAGAGCTCATATCCACTGAAGAATTTTCTATAAATCACAATATAGGCAGCTTGAAACAATGCTGCTATATAAAAAGGCAAAACAAGTCTGCCTATCTGGAAAAAATATCCTGTTATCGTAGGTCCTATTGCATTGGGTAATTGCATGGAAACAGCGTTAAGGCTTGCTGCCAATCCCCTTCGCTCGCCTCTTACCAACCCAATGGCAAGTGCCTGACGTGCACCTGTCGTACTTCTGTTAAAAGCGGATCTTAAAAGGTATACCAGAGATGCGAGCCAGTAAAAAGGTACAACAGGCAATAAAAGTAACATTAAAAGACCAAAGCTTCTTTGAAATACAACAGATCGTACAATGCCTATGCGTTCTGTCATCCTGCCGGTAAACAGGGTTACTACACCTGTAACAAAAAGGGTGATAGCCATTACAGGTGCAATAAAATCCGGTCCAACGTGGAATTTGATAGCAAACCAATAAGCTATTAAAGGGCCTGTCATGCCTATTGCTATGCCATTAAACATATTAGCAACAACCAATTTTATTAAAGCATGATTTTCTTTTTGTTGTGTCTTATGAACCTCTTTGTATTCTTTTATACTATGTATGTTTTTAGAACCTGGGTACTCTTCGTTGGTAAAAAGTATCAAAATCAAGGTGATGATTGCCAGTAAACCCACTATTGTGAATAATGGTCTATAAGATGTAGCACCAGGAAACCATTTCGACCACAGGGTTGGTAGAATGGCTAACATTGCACCAATGCCAGTTCCAAAGAAACCAAAGGCAGTATTGATACTATAAACCATACCTCTTTTTGTTGGTCTTATTTTCTCTGCAAGCCATGCCTGTTCTGCTGGTGAGAATGGGCCTGCAGCGCCATTTGCGCCTCGACCAAATCCTCCAAGGGTTGCACTTATACCGATCAGCCATGGATTGGCTGTTAAAGAAGATACTATGCATCCTATAATAAGGAGTATCTGATATGTAATCAGGAATGGTTTTCTCCTGAAGCGATCACTGGTTATACCAACGAAAAGGCTTAAAATTGCACCGAACAATCCTGCTGAGCTCAGTACAATCCCAATAGAGCTTCCCTTCCAGTGCATGGCATGAAGATAGAGGGTAAAGTCTACTATAAGTATGCCCTGTCCTATACTTCTGATCATACGTGTGGCAAGCAATTTAGAAGTATCAGGTGATAGTTCCTTTATGTCATTGATAAACATAATGGTTTAATTCAAAAGATGGTAAGATTTAATGGACTGTGTCCTTAACCTATTAATCCATTGATGATAATACTTGTAGCCTCTTCTTCACTCAACCCCTTTGACATTAGAATATCCAGTTGATCCTGCTTGATCCTGCCAACGCTTGCCTCATGTGTAAGTTCTGACTTTTCATTTACCACCTTTAAAACAGGGATTGTTGATACTGACACATTTTCGCCCTTTACAATCTCATTACATTCTATGTGTCCCATTGTGTAAGCAGCATTACCATAGGCTTCATTTATAACATGAGCCTTTGTAAGGTCTGTTGCAAATATAGTTGATTTTGCTATACCTCTTGCATGCTCACCATTCAGCCTTAATATCTCCTGAATATTAATCTCATCTGTTTTCTTACCGTATATCTTGCTTTCCAGATCTGCTTTTGCGGATTCCATAAGCTCAAGATCCATAATTACATTTATCTTGCCTATACGTGTTTTTGTGGCACTGAACTTGTTCTGAAAAAAAGAGTTTTGATTTAATTTGGCATAGGTTATGGTTTCAACGAAGATTCCACCATTCTCATCATGAAAATGCTCATCCTCGTATATGAGAGTAGAATTCCGTCCAACATATATGTCGCTTATCATTTTGTGGTGTAATTTTTCAATTTTTGTAAGGATACAATGTGACTTGAATTTTACCTTTACATTGTTGCCTATGTAATAATTAAACTTCAACAATTGCTCGCCTCTTTTTTCTAAAAACCCTGTGCACAGATGTACAGGTATCGGCATAACTGTGTTGTCCTCTATGGTTACATCAATTATTACAACCCCATCTTCTCTTGTTTTTGATTTTACATCTATTCCTTTTAAGGTGTTTAATCCAACCACTCTATTACCGCTTACAATTATGGAGGCTACTGCCCTATTCCTCAGACTGTTATCCTGTGTATGCTTTTCATACAGTTTTACAAGCTGATCAAACTCTTCTTCATACGCTTTTACTATATCTATCATATTATTCATCCTTTGGAGTGTTTATGGTATCACAAATATCACAGGTGGTTTTATAATAATTTACTATATCTTCACATAAACCCTGCTTGATAATCCTGCCATCACAGATTAAGTATGAATAATCACTTGTTTTTGCAATCTCTTCTCTGTGCGTGATGATAATTACACCGGTTCTCTGAAGTTTGAGATAGACTATAATATCATTGATCATATCAAGACTCATTATATCTATACCTGAATCAGGTTCATCCATAATAAGAAATTTCGGATTGAGTAAAATACAACTCGCGATCTCCACCCTTTTTCTTTCACCACCAGATAACTTCTTATCAACGAACCTCTGTAAATAAACCTTTGGATTAAGCCTTACCAATTCTAAAGCCTCGTAAATTTTATTTTTGTTTATCCTTCCTCCAAGGCTTAAATAATTTTCTACAGTTAAACCTTCAAAACGGACAGGTTCCTGCCATAAAAGCGTAATACCTTTCTTTGCCCTTTCAGTGATACTCAGGTTTGTTATATCTTCGCCATTCAGTATAATACTTCCTGATGTGGGTTTATAGTCATTCAGCCCCATGATAATATACGCTATCGTGGATTTGCCTACTCCATTGTTTCCTATGATAGAGGTAACCCGCGATTCCTCAAACTGAATAGATATGTTTTTTATGATCTCTTTTGAATTTCTGACATACCTTATATTGTTTAGCTCCAGCATACGATCTTTCCTTTATTCAAGTTAAACAGCCCTTTTAACATAGCAAATTATATTATTTTATTCATTTGTGTCTTAATAATCAATCAAAAGTATACATTAGTAAAGCAAGGTACCCGGTACACAGTGATAACACAAGTTTTTTGTTTGACAGATATACAGCTATACCATACAACAGACATACGCGTAAATTTATGTCATGGATACTGTTTGCTATAATAGCCAATGTACTTTTTGCGGTCTCAAACCTCTTTGACAAATTTCTTATCGAGAAACGGGTCAGGGAACCCCTGGCACTGAGCGTGCTGGGTGGGTGGATTGATTTTCTGTTTGCTATGGGAATAATCCTTATTCATGGTTTCTCCATAACCAGCTCGTTGCAAATGACTATACTGCTCATTTCCGGGGTTTTTGTAGAATTAGCTCTTATTCCATATTTCAAAGCACTCTCGCTTGAGGATGCCTCTCGGATCTCACCCTTGTTTCAGTCCATGCCTGTTTTTGTCCTCCTGTTATCCTATATCTTCCTCAGAGAGGCGCTCACGCTCAGACAATTACTGGGATTTCTGTTGATCCTTATCGGAAGCATCATTGTCTCCATACAGAAGACAGATGCAGGGGGCTTCAAAATAAGGAAGGTTTTCTTATGGGTTCTTCTTGCGAGCCTGTTATGGGCACTACCTGCAGTAATGTTCAAGTTTGTGATCGTTAACCAGAATTTCTGGGATGCACTCGCATGTGAGTTTTTCGGTGTTACTATTGGAGCTACCATTCTTTTCTTTCTGTACAGTAAAAGGGTAATTGCGCAAATAAAAGAAATAAAAGCAGGTACATGGTCAATCCTTAATATTAACGAGTTTATTTATATTGTTGGAAGGATGAGTAATTTTTATGCAATTAAATTAGGGCCTGTCTCACTGGTTGCCGTGCTCGGCGGAACAATTCCATTGTTTGTTTTTCTTTTCGGGCTTGTTCTATCAATCTGGTTTCCAGATATTATAAAAGAAGATATAACCATAGCCTCTATCATCACTAAACTCTCAGCTATAGCTCTGGTGGCATGTGGTTTGTGGTTTATAAACCTGTAGAATAGTTTATTGATCCCAATGAATTGGGGTAAACGATCTGCATGAGACTTCTGGGATGATTTGACAATATCTGTTATATTTGTTAAACACACCTATAAAGGGAGGATTATTATAAAGCGTTTTTTCCTGTTCTTTATTTTTCTTTTTGTTTTTTTATCCTCATCCCTTGAAGTGTGTGCGAATACCGGTAGTATATATGGACTGGGTACGATTGCCCCGGCAATGGGGAACGCATATATAGCCCACCCTGATGACCCTTCTGCAACATATTACAACCCGGCAGGACTTACCCTTGAGAGAGGAAATGATATCTCTTTGGGACTCACATATTTTTATCCTGCTGTGTGGATAAAAGGCATTGAAGGTGTAAGAAATTATATAGACAATGATAAGGTTCTTAGCTTTACCCTTGGCATAGATACAAATTTAGGGCACATGACAGATTATAAACAACTATCAAGATTTTCTTTTGGACTTTTGATCTATACCCCACCTGATAGGGCATACAGCGTTCATGCAATACCCATAAGCGATCAATCTTATGCATTGTACAAGGATACCGCATCTCAACTTATGCTCTTACTCGGACTTGGTTACAGAGTAACCTCTTTTTTAGATATTGGTGTGTCAGCACTCCTTTACATGCCAGGTAAAATGACCACCCTATATTATCTTAATACGAACACTTCACCGCCAAACGTTATTATTATTGAAAATAGGGATCTAACGATCTCGGCTGTTCCTGAGGTTGGTATTATAATTAAACCATTTTACATGATGGATATAGGTGCTGTGTACAGACTAAGGAACAGCTCTGGTTTGTCAGGTCTAACCACATTTTTAATAAACAATACACCTACTGCTACTCAACCTGCTGAGGAAAAGATTGTTACAACACCGGATCAAATCGCAATTGGTGTATCCATTACCCCATCTTCTCTGTTACGTTTAAATGCTGATGTAACATACAATGTCTGGTCTAATACCGATGTAACAGACACACAGGACAATTTCATGGGAGGGACAGATACCATAACACCTGCAATAGGTGTAGAATATTATCTTACACACAGATGGACTCTAAGGGCAGGCTATTCATATTCGCCATCTCCGTTCTCAGCGCAGTCTTCAGATACAAATTATGTAGATGCTGATAAACATATTTACTCAGCAGGGGCTGGGTATAAATTCAGACTGCCACGTTCTCATATAAAAACGCATGTGGACATGTTTATTCAGCTTCAACAGCTTGTTGAAAGAGAAAATAACAAGTCTCAATCATACATGAGTTATTCAAACGGAGGGTTTGTATGGAGTTCTGGTTTGTCCGTGGGTTTTGAATTATGAGATGTTTGTATATTAAAGCCATAGGTTTGTTTTTTATACTTGGCATGCTGGCCTCAATAGCACATGCTGATATAGCCTCCAACTTTGGTCTTGGGGCGAATGCTCTTTCCATGAGTGGTGCATACACAGGTGTTGCGGATGATTTTTCAGCCTGTTATTATAATCCTGGTGGGCTTGCATTCCAGAACAGACCGGTATTTGCCCATGACAGGCGGGGAACAGCTCTATATTTAGGCTTTGGATATGTAACAGATATGTTATGGATAAAAGATCCTGGTTCTAATAAGCAATATGCAGGTATAGCTCCCATACTGTTTGAACAATTAGGACTTACAGTGGGCCCATCCGCTTTAGGAGGGCTATTACCACAGAGGCGTGTTTATTTTGGTTTTGCATTTTACTCACCATCAAGGGCTATCATAAGCTGGAAGGAACGGAACACAGCAATTGATAGATACTTTGTTTTCTATGATAATCAAAATAACACATTTGGTTTTCTTGCTGATGCTGCATACAAATTCAATGATCATGTTTCCATCGGGGTTGGTGCGAATATATATGCTGCTTCAAGGACAATAACAAATGTATATTTTGTTCAATCCGGCTTCTATCATGTAGAGGATAACGTCATCCTTATAAAGGCAGCGCCTGTTGCAGGGATCATGATTGATACAAGCAATGGACTGAAATTGGGCTTTAACTATAGAGCAGAAACAAGGCTTGATGATTATGGAGTGAATAATCTGTATGCATCTGGATCCTTGCTTTATACTCAAACATTTCACTATATTAGATTTTTTTCGCCAGAACAATACTCATTTGGTATATCCTACCAGCTACACGATCCAGTCATACTAATTTCACTTGATACAGATTACATTAACTGGTCTGATTTTATTGATGAGCAGGGTGATGGTAGACCACAAACAAATTTATTTGATACGGTTGTACCAAGATTGGGTGTTAGATATTCAATTAAGGATAATGTTGATGTATCAGCGGGCTACGCATTCATGAGGAGTCCTGTCAGGGATCAAACAGGCGAGACGAATTTTCTGGATAGCAACAAGCATCTCATTTCTGTTGGTAGTAGTTATACCTTCAAAAGGGCAGGGTTCTGGGATGCTCCCATTGAAATAAGCGTTTATGCTCAGGATACATTATTTCAAACACGCAGTGTAAACAAAACACAACCTGATGTATTGTATGAACAAGGGTATACTTTTGGTGGAAATGTTTTTGATGCTGGGCTTGAGTTTAGATTTTTGTGGTAAAATAAGCGGTTTTTTATTATTTCAGTATTGGAGTGCTAAATGATATTACGGGCATGTCTTATAAACAATATGAATGCTGCCCAGAATAAAAGGCATGGCTATAACAGGGCAAAATTTGAACCTCTTGTGAATAGGGATACATTTATCATTGACAGCTATTCATTGAAGGATACCAGTACTGTTGCCAGGTTGATCAAGGATGAAGGGATTAATCTCCTTATACTCAATGGTGGAGATGGGACCTTGCAAATGACACTTACAGAACTGTTAAAACATCTTCCGGGTGATAAGCTCCCTATTATCCTGCCATTGAGGGGAGGAACCATGAACATGGTGGCAAATAATCTCGGGATAAGAAGGTCGCCGATTGAGACTGTCCGTATAATGCTGAAACACATCCAGGCTTTCAATAGAGGCGAGGAACAACTTTCCACAGTGCCTCTAAGACTTATAAAGATAAAGGATGCCAGACGTGGAATAAAGTATGGTTTTACCTTTTCAAATGGTATTGTATACAAAATACAGAAAGAATACTATGCTACCGGCAATCCAAGTTTCCAGACCGCGGCCAACCTTACAACAACAATCATTGGTAGTTTTATATTGGGAACACGCCGAGGAAGAAATTTTTTTGAGAAGATAAAGACCAACATAACAATAGATGGGAAGCATTACCCGTATAATACAGTTCTTTTAAGTGTTGCTTCTGTACTTCAAAAACTTGTTTTGTGGTTTAAGCCCTTTTACCAGCCAGAGAAAAAGGGCATTGATAACTTCTATTTTTTAGCGATCTCTATGAACTCAGGCTCTATAGTAGCCAATATCCGTGCTCTGTCAACCGGCAAAATGCTCCATGAAAGGATGTTCAATGGTATCGCCAGTAAGGTTTATGTACAATCTGAGGGTGGCTATGGCATTGATGGTGAGCTGGTACATGATGATTATACAGAAGTAACTATTGAAGAAGGTCCTGTGATCAATTTTATTGTTGTACCTGAATCCATAAGAACCAATATGCTTGGTTTGAAATTCAGACACTGGCTGAATAGTAGCCTTATAGTAAATCATACAAATGCAAAAGTCTGATACCCTGTTATCACTCATTACACAAACTTCCCTATTTCGCAAACGCATTTTTCGGGTTAACGAAGTCAGTATGTCTTCTGGTTGACACTATTGTAATAAAGGCTTTATAACCATTCTATGGCATGGAAGGTTTTCGATGAAAAAACTGCTGAATATGATAATTGGTTTGAAAAGAGCTTTGGTGCAGGTGCATTTGCCCTTGAATTAAAAAGCATTAAAAGGCTCGTTGGTGAAACTTTAGAGGATTCTTTAGAAATAGGTGTTGGTACTGGTAGATTCGCTTCATCACTCGGTGTTAAGTTTGGTATGGATCCATCATTTCACGCATTGAGTTATGCCAGGAAAAGAGGTATACTTGTTGCACAGGCAACAGCAGAATTATTACCTTTTCGTGCATCAACATTTTCACAGATATTTATGATAGTAACTGTGTGTTTTCTTGATGACCCATTAAAGGCATTTACCGAAATACACAGAATACTTAAGCCGGATGGAAAACTAATTCTTGGCTTGATCCTCGCAGATTCTGAATGGGGCAAGTTCTATGAGCATAAAAAGGCATCCGGTAACCCATTCTATCAATCTGCTTATTTCTGGAAGAATGATGAACTGATGCATATATTGAATGAAACAGGGTTTAAAGTGATAGATGCAATGTCAACATTGTTTGATCCACCAGGAATGCATATAATTCTTAACAAAGAAATAAAACAAGGGATGGATATTCAGGCAGGATTCCATACACTCCTTGCAAAAAGAATATAAAGGAGAATCCATGAAACAAAAGATTTTGGTGATTGTTTCAACAGAGAACAAAGAAAAGGCACTCAGCGCACTGGTGTTTGTGCAGAATAGTCTTAAGAATAAGAGGTTTGAAGACATCAAGCTTATTTTGTTTGGTCCGAGTGAGAAACTGGCTTCTAATGATCAGGCTTTACAGTCCATCATAACAGATATTGTGTCAATGGGTGGCAGTCCATTAGCATGTAAGGCTATTTCAGATATGCACAACATTGGGAAAGAATTAACAGCTATGGGGTTTAAATTAGAGTATGTTGGGGATCCCATAGGAAATCTTATTAACAATGGTTATATACCGATGGTATTTTAGAATCCATGTTTAATAACTTTGGAGACGGAGCTAATGTATGAGTGAAAGGATCATAACTATTGGTCATAGCCCTGATGCTGATGATGCATTTATGTTTTATGCATTGACGCATAACAAGTTGAGCTTACCTGGTATAAGGTTTGAACACGTACTTACAGATATTGAAACCCTCAACAGGCGAGCAATGAGAAAAGGTGATAATCCGCTCCCTTTACTTGATGTAACAGCAGCATCCCTCCATGCATATCCTTATATAGCAAAAGACTATCAGATACTTACATGCGGCGCAAGTATGGGTAAAGGGTATGGTCCAATAGTTGTAAGCAAGCATACACGATTACTACCTGATATGGAGATCGCCATTCCTGGTGAATACACCTCTGCATTCCTTGCATTAAAAATATATTTGGGAAGATTCAAGTATAAAGTTATGTCATTTGACAGGATTATGCCTGCAGTAAAAGCCGATGAAATCCAGGCAGGGCTTATAATACATGAAGGTCAGATCACGTATGCGGATGAAGGGCTCAATGTTCTCATTGACCTCGGGAAATGGTGGTTCGAGAAAACCCATCTTCCTTTACCACTCGGTATAAACCTCATTAAACGATCTCTTGATGAAGAGCTAAAGCACAGAATAAACCAGGCTATAAAGGATAGTATTGCCTATGGTTTTGCACATGAAGATGAGGCAATGAGTTACGCGGCAAAATACTCAAGAGGGCTTGACATGAAAAGGGTCAAACAATTCGCTTTAATGTATGTGAATGATTATACCCTTGAACCCGGCAAAGAGGGTAGGGCTGGTATAGAAGAGTTTTTAAGACAGGCTGAAGCCCTTAAACTTATACCAGAAGTTAAAATAGAGTTCATCTCCTAATAAAACCATTTTTCAAGGTTACAGATGTAAAACAGCGTCTGTGAAGGGTGGCGCCATCTTCAATGCATGATCTCCATCCAGTATACCTTGAAATCAAACCCCTGAAACCTCTGGCATTTTTCATTGTGGCAGTTTAAACATGTTGCTGATGCATGACGGTTGAGTCCTGCATCCCAAACCTTTTTGAAATTTTTCATTGTATCCATATCTGAATAATCACTACCAGGACCATGGCATGCCTCGCACTGGACATCCGGGAATTTTGCTGTTCCATTTGTTGTATGACATGATAGGCATTTGATGTTCTTCTTTCCTGTTTCATTTAAACTGTTATATGCTTTTGCATGAGCACTTGATGCCCATACCTTGTATTGATTTTCATGGCACATCTTACACGAATCAACACCCACATACGTATGTGGTTCAGCATATGCAGGGATTGAACAGAGTAAAACAAATGACGCCTTAACAATCAGGGAGAACACCTGTAACACAATATGCTTCTTCATATTTCTTCCTCCAATTTACAAATACACCTTGTGTCAGCCTGAAAAATGCATTTCAAAAATAAGAGAATCTTAGTGATGCACCTAAACATCATGAATAACCTCCACTGGTTCTTCTTCCTTTTCCTCAACATGAACAAACACGTTTAAGTATTTAGCTGCAAATGCAAATGCTAAAAATCCCATTGTTACAAGAAAGGCAGAGATGGATATTTCACCAAACGAAGGAATATATCTTGTTCCGGATGAAGCCTCTATACCTGTAATCGTTACATCAAGCCTGTTCATTATAAATCCAACCACTATAAACAAGGATACAACAAACAAGCCTTTAGCGCTGGTTCTTACAGATGGAATTAAAAGCAACACAAGAGGTATAATAACCTGTATAAAGGTTTCTATATCAAACATTATACTTTCAAACCTCGTAGAGAACATGGCTGATAATACCCCTCTGTTGGCAAGATCCAGCATCTTTATTACGAGATAAAATGCCATAACAAGTACATTTACCCTTGCAAGTCCATTGAGTAGATCAAGCTCCATATCCTTACCAAGGAATCGCTTGCTCAGAAAAGACTCCATCGTGATCATAGCCAATCCAACAGAGACCGCGGATACAAAGAAGAATACAGGCAGGTATGGAGAATACCATAATGGGTATAGTTTTGTGGGCACTATCAAGAATAGAGAACCAAGCGATGATTGGTGAAGTGTTGAAAGAATCACGCCGAGCATGGCAAGCGGGATGATTACTATATGAATGACCTTGTTCAGTAAATGCAGGTTTAATCGTTCAAAAACCACTGTGCTGAATTCAAGTGCGAGTACTGTAAGATAAAGCATAACGCACCAGGCAACTTCGAACATTACAGAGTGTGGGTTCCAGAATATAATCGCATGCCATATATCGAACCATTTACCAAGGTCATACAGTAAACCAACTGCAACAAGTGCATATCCTAAAAACCCTGTAAGGATTGCAGGTCTCAAGATGGGTTTATAATTATCAATGTGGAATATATACACTGTAAGTGCAATAATAAAAGCACCGGCTGCAAGCCCCACTCCGGTTATAACATCAAATCCAACCCATAACCCCCATGGATATTTGTCACTTAGATTTGTTACAGCTCCCAATCCCCTTGTATATCTAATAAACGTGTAATATAGGCCAAGCACTATTATTATTCCTATTACGATTCTCCAGAATGTGATTTTGGGCAGTTTCATACAAACCTCCTAATCCTTTTTTTCATGTTTTTCCTTCAGTTTCTTTTCTCTTTGTTTAAGTTCAAATTCTTTAACCTCGTCCCTTCTGCTTGTTATCCACCATATCCCGGTAAGTAAAACTCCACCAACAATTACTATGGTTGGTACTTTTTCTAATGCAGACCATGTGTACAGAGGCAAAGGCTTTTGGGGTAGTTTTGTACTGAATGGTTCGCCTAACTTATCAAATGGTATGCTTGAGATATATAAAACAGATGTGCCACCAGCCTCCTGTAACCCGTATATATAATTGGTATATTTAATCGGATCCTCTTTGATCCTTTTTTTAGCTTCTTCAATGAGCTGATCCCTTTCTCCAAATATACTTGCACCTGTTGGGCATGCTGCTGTGCATGCAGGTTCAGACCCTTCAGCAACCCTGTCTGCACACATATAGCACTTCTGCACATAGGGTATCACCTTGTTCCATTGATATTTTGGTATACTGAAAGGGCATGAATACATACAATATCTGCAACCAATACACCTGTCTTTATCATATATCACAGGGCCTTCTGGTGTCTTTGTAAAAGCACCTACAGGACATACAGAAACACAGGTTGGATTTTCGCAATGCATGCACATACGCCTAACGTAGACATTCGGAAGCCTTTCCTGAACAACAGTATAAGCAGTAGCAGAAAGGTTGTTTTCCAACTCAGGGGGAAGGTCGTTTTTCATTTTACATGCCCTTTCGCAAGCGCCACAGCCTATGCATTTTGTTATGTCTATAAGAATGCCCATCTTTGCCATATGCCAACTCCTTTCTTTATCTTACATAAACCCATCATTTAACTGTTCAAAATTATACATAAGAAATCTATATTTTCTCCTCATACATTTGTATATTGCATACTTTATGCCACGTTTAGATAAAAATACAACATAAGGTATGATGTTGTTTTACTTAGTGGAAAGAATGTACATTGATTATGGTTATATTGTAGATGTGCTGTAATAATAAACATCTTGTTGCAAATCCCACTACATCTTCTTTCTCAAATAGCCCATACAATGATACGCAAAATTACATCCCCGTCTTCCCCAGGACCATTCAGAAGCTGTTATTAACCCGAAAAATGCAATAGGGAAGTTTGCTCATTCGTTCAACCCCACGATCCACCTAAGATACAAAGACTTTTTGTTG
>JBMFUY010000041.1:0-15112 GCA_049966275.1 bacterium | reverse complement strand
AGCTTTCCATCGCGAGTTGCTCCTGATTTTCTTATTATGTACCCTGGGTGTCTTTTTGGATGACCTATGAACGATTCTTTCCTGTTGTTCATCAAAAAGCACGGTTTTCCGGTCACATAAGAAGCAAGTGCTGCCTGCGCACAAACCTCATCCGGCGCATCTTCTTTTCCGCCAAACCCACCTCCGGTTGGCGACTGGATTACTCTGACGTTTTTAACTGCGTTCCCCAGCACTAATCTGACTGCTTTTTCAACAGAAAACGGCACCTGCATGCTACCTATTACAGTTATCCCATCATCGGATGGCACTGCGAGACAGGCCTCAGTTTCCAGATAAGCATGTTCCTGGTACGGAAAATCGTATTTTCCTTCCACGACTGCATCAGAATTTTTGAAACCTTCATCCACATTTCCGTTTCTTAATACAAAGCTCTCCTTTATATTCCCTTTATCATGAATCTTTACAGCATCTGGCTTAAGAGCTTCCTCTATGTTAAGAACGGCTTTTAGTGGCTTATAACTAACTTTGATCTTTTCAGCACCGAGCTTTGCGTTGTGCGGGTTATCTGAAACTGATAGCGCTATGGGTTCTCCCATATACCTAACCCTATCGTAGGCTAAAAGAGGTTGATCCCTAGTAAAAAATCCGATAAGTTTTTCACCCGGTATGTCATTAGCCGTTATTATTCGAGCGTATTTTGATGCTTCACTTAAATCTATACCTGTTATCTGAGCGTGGGCATATGCCGACCTTGCGATTTTAACGTAAAGGGCTTCAATTTCGATCATATCTCCAACGTATCTGATTTTTCCAGAAATTTTTTCAGGAGCATCAATCCTGTTTAATTGAAATACGCTCCTTTCCAAAGCCACGGAAACGGTCATATTCATAATCGTACTTATGTTTTTAATAAGCTTAATGGGCTTGTAGAGAGTTTTTACGCATGTAAACATTTTATCTGCCTTTTTAAACTATATATTTTTTAATCTCAAGTTGTCTAAGTATACACAATAATTTCCATATAATATGTTGAACCGGAACAGGTGCTATTTTTTATTGCTATTTATAGCGCCTAAAAATTTAATTAACTTAAAGATAAATCAAATATCATGTATAGTGAAAAGCAAAATAATGCGTTCAAGGAAAAGCTCATAGATCTTGATAAAGCAGTAAATCTCGTAAAAGATGGCGATACAGTCGCGTTTGGTGGCACAGTCATTACCAGAACACCAATGAAACTTGTATGGGGTATCATGAAAGCAAAGAAGAAACACCTTACCATAGTAAGAACCATGATGAGCTTTGAAGGAATTCTTTTAGCAGCTGGGGGAAATGCGGACAAAATAATCACGAGCTGGATAGCTGTTGCTGGCCCCTTGGGAATATCTAGGTCATTCTCTGAACTGGTTTCAAGTAAAAAAATTGAATGGGAAAAATGGAGCCATATGGGAATGCTGCTAAGGTTTATAGCTGGAGCTTGGAATGTTCCGTTCCTGCCAACTCATACCATGCTAGAATCTGATATGCAAAGAGAGGTAAGCTGCAAAGTTATAGATGATCCGTTTAACGGCAAAAAAGTGCTTGCCGTACCACCCATCGTTCCCGATGTTTCCATAGTTCATGTGCAAAGAGCTGACGTTTATGGAAACGCACAGGTACTCGGAATGCCTATTCAAGATAAGGAAGTTGCACTTTCGGGCAAGACGGTAATAATCACTGCCGAAGAGATCGTTAGCACTGAAGAGCTCAAAAAATGTCCATCCTATAACCTGATCCCTCATTTTGCTGTAGATGCTGTGGTCAGAGCACCACTCGGAGCTTATCCAACTGAAGTTCAAGGATACTATGATGCTGACATAGATTTTCTGAAGCGATTTTCTGAAATAGAAAAAAAGGGTGTAACAGAGGTTGAAAGATGGATAGCGGAAAAATTTACCAGCGTGAGTTCTTTTGAAGAACTGATAAGTCCTGAGATTGAAAATTTAAAGTTGAGCATGAAAAAAATTTACGGAGGTAACTGTCTATGAGCACAAACGAGATACTTGCAACCTTAACGGCAAGGGAAATTGCTGACAATACGACAGCGTTCGTTGGAATAGGCATAAGTCAGCTTGCTGTGGAACTGGCAAAGTTGATGGGAAAAAGAGTCTCAATCATATATGAAGGAGGAAGCGTCGACCCGGTACTACTTCCAAGCAAGATGCCATATTCTACCAACGACCTGAGCGTTGGATACAAAGCAACTATGTATCCTACATGCGTAGAAACTTTTCTATACATGCAGAGGGGGCTGGTTGACGTAGCTTTAATGGGCGCCGCTCAGATCGATAGATATGGGAACATAAATACCACGTACATAAATAGGCCTGGCAGTGCGATTTACCTCCCGGGCAGTGGAGGCGGCTGCGATCTTGCTAGCCTTGCAAAAGAAACCTACATTATCACCGCCCTAGAAAAAAGGAAGTTTGTTGAAAAAGTTGATTACATAACGAGCCCAGGTCATGTTAAGAATAGAGCTGTATCGGGACTTTTGGGAAATGGACCCAGCAAAGTAATTACTGATAAGGCAATATTCTACTTTAATTCAAAAGGTGAAATGGAGCTTGGGGCGATCATGGAAGGTTTCACGGTTGATGATGTACTGCAACAAATGGGTTTCAAACCTGCAATTAGAGAAAAAATATTTAAAATAAATCCGCCAACCGATAAAGAGCTTTACCTTTTAAGGTCTCTAGATCCTTCAAGAGTCTTTCTTTAAGAACGATTGCAGTGCGGATCCGATTTTTTCAACCTGATCTTCTTCGTAAAAAGCTGGAATTAGCACGAGTCTTGAAACTCCTGCTGCTTGATATGACTTTATTCTTTTTAACACTTCCTCTGCCTCGCCGTATATGCCGCTCTCAACAGAGCAGCTAGACCACTGCGGCAGGTCCATGTACTTCCTTGTAAAATCATAAACTTTTGTTTTTCCATCGGCTCCTAGATATATTGGCACCATATTTGAATGTTCAAGCGGTCTTCCGCTCGAATGGCTTTCTATGAACTTTACGCTCTTTATAAAATCTTCTTCTTTATAATAATATGACATCCAACCGTCGCTTACAGTAGCAACCCTTTTAAGCACAGTATCAACGTATCCGCCCATAAAGATCTTCACAGGCTTACTGGGTCTGGGTTCAATCGTTACATGATCGAACCTCTGGTCATCCACCACCATGTTTATGTCTTTCTCCTGTAGCAACATCCTGAGCGCCTTGACATATTCGGTAAGCAATCTTCCTCTTTTTTGAAAATCCGCTCCAACGGCAGCAAATTCTCTTTCATACCACCCAGCAGCAACAGCTAGCATGAGTCTGTCCCCTGAAACATAACTCAAGGTGGAGATAACTTTGGCTGAAACAAGGGGCTTTCTAAGCGGAAGTATGTACAGCGTGCCCAGCCCTATAGTATTGGTGTGAGCAGCTATATAAGCAAGTGTGGTTAAAGAGTCAAGAACTGGAAAAACGTTCTTAGAACCTAAAAGAAGATGATCCCATGTCCAGACTGACTCAAAACCCAATTCTTCAGCTTTTTTTGAAATCCTGACCATCTTTTGAATATCAGGCTTTTCACCTGGAGGAACAAAATTATCCAAAGCCAGACCTATTTTCATACATAAAGTTTTTGCAGCAAGAATTTTTAAACTTATGGTTAAGTGCCGTTTATTAATTCACTGATCCTTTGATTAGCTGGAATGGCTATTTCCCAAAAAGACCTGAAGGAGTTTTCGAGCGCCTTTACTAGGTGCTTGTTATCAATATAGAGCCCTATGTATTCGCTCTGTATGAGTGAAGGGTTGCTCGCTATGACTATAGCTTGTCTCGAGTCAAACGTTACAAACCTTGTCATAAAATTAGACCCTGATAAATGCCTTAATTCAACATTTTTTGAATATTTTAAAGCTATGTTAACGTTTTCCATGTTTATATCAGTGATTACAAATACCATGACGCCCCTGCTGGACGCTTTCAATTCTTCCTGTATTATGCCGTTGTTGTAATTGGTTATAAGCCCAGTGCCAGATATAACTCGGTATATTTCTCTTTTGCTTTGAGAAACTAAAGCCTTCATCCTTTCGAAGAGCTGGTCGCCAAAAAGCGTTGTAACGCCATCATGCGATTTATTTTCCTTGATTACGCCCTTAAAAAGAGCCAGTACTTTATTGCTTTCCTTGATATAAGCCTTGTACCTTTTAAACTGTTCTTTTCTTAGCCTTTCAATCATCTTTTCTGGGCTGACCGCGATCAGTTTTTTTTGATTGTCAATATCATTGTAAATGATCCCCATAGTGTAAAGCTCTTCCAGCATTTTTTCTGTTAGTTTTAAATCGATGCCGAGCTCGTTGGATAAAAATTTAACATCGCTTGGTCCTTGATACAGAAGAGTTAGATAAGTTTTTGCCTGAAGAGGCGTTAAACCAAGGGTTATCAAACCATCCTGAATTTTTTCTAAAAGGTTTTTTGAAGTAATCACGGCATATCACTTTTCCCGATTTTTGTTTTACTACCCACGTTTCCTTAATTTCATTAATTTATAAAGTTGATCTACTGATTCATTGATTTTCGACCTTATTGTTAGCAGGTCTTCTCTTGTTTTGCTATCTTTTTCAGACATTTCAATCATAACATTTAGTTCTGTAATGGCTGTCTTAAGGATCAGGATTGCTTTTCTATAAAACTTAAGATAGCGTTCATTATCTTCATAATTACCTAGGTTTAATAAATCTTGACTTTGCCTGACAGTTACGCCGATGAGTTTGGTACCCATTTCTTTCTGCTTCTTAACGTCTTTTAATCTAACAAGCTCTCTTGCCACACTGGGTTTAATAATATTAGCTCTTAGCATATCCTTAACTGTGTCAGGCAGTTTGAGCAATGCCAGCCTCTGTGATACGTACCCAACGCTTTTTCCTATGTTTTTGGCAAGATCGCTTGTGCTACCCCATCCATATTTATCGATATATTTTTTAAACAGCTCTGCTTCAGTAACTGGATCTAGGTTTTCTCTTTGCAGGTTTTCTATGATGTTTACCAAAAGCGCGTCCTTATCGTCTATATCTTCTATTATACAGGGTATAAACTTCCAGCCTAACCTTTTGCATGCTTCAAATCTTCTGTTTCCAGCCACGATTTCAAAATAGCTACCTTTTGGCCTCACTATTATAGGGTAAATCAACCCTCTTTCTTTTATTGATGATATAAGATCGTCGAGATTGCGTTCATAGCCGTTTCCCTCATCTTCTGGATGTCTGATGTAGTTAATAGGAATCATTTCAACAACCTTTTCATATATATAAGGGGTACTCATCTATGAATTATTGTATATTGTACCCAACTTATATTAAAATTTTACCCCATAGCTTTTTGCTGCAGATCCATAATAACCGACATTTTTTAAATAAACACCAAGCGTCCTTATGCGATTAATGCTTATTGTAATCTTTAGAAAATAAATCTGACTAGGTAAAGATTAGCTACAGTTATAGGTTTTAGGATTTTTATAGTAAAACATTGAGATGTGTGATAGCCTTTTGGATTTGTTTGGTCTCACAATAAACACCAAATTGACCCCTTGAAGCTGTTTTATGAAAAGAATAAAAACATGAAAGCAGAACTCAAAATGATCAAAAAACCTCAAAATATTATTAGCACATATTGAGGAAGCTCAGAAACGCGATCACGATCTGATCAAAGAATCTATAAACTTTAGCTCAAAAACTTTAGTCAACTAAGACTTTCGCCTGAGCAGAGTTTTTTCTCATCCATGTACCTGGGTTCTTTCAGGATAAAGCATGTGCTAAAACATTTGTATACTGTTTGAAAAATTCTGTGATTGACCGTTCTTAGAGGAAATTTACGCGATTTTTTAGCTTTGTGTAAATTAATCTATTGAATTATTTTCATATAATTTTATAAAATCATGATTTAAAGCTGCTCTTTAAAATATCAGACTTGCGTATTTATCTTTTGTTAATTCTGTGCTTTTCATTTTTTCTTTCAAAATTCCCCCTGAAATTATGTAAATTTCATCCGTTAGGTTAACAATCTCACCTAATACTTGTTCTACGATTAAGAAGTTATAACCCAAACGTTTTAGTTCAGAAAGTTTGCTTGCAACCAGCCTTATTTTCCCAATATCAAGCCCAGTTGATGGTTCATCCAACAAAAGCAATTTTGGGTTGGACATAAGACCCATAGCTATAGCTAACATCTGCCTTTCTCCCCCACTCATAAACCCAGCTTTTTGATTTTGGCGCTGTTTTAGTATAGGAAAGAGTTCAAATACGGTCTCAAGGTTTTTCTTATATTCATTCTGATTATGCAGAATAGAGGCGCTCAATTTGAGATTTTCAATTACAGTTAGTTCAGGAAAAATTTCGCCACCCTGCGGTACATACCTTATTCCTAATTTGATCCTTTCAATATAGTTTCCCTTAACTTTGTTGCCATTAAAATATATTTCACCACTGAGTGTTTTAATTAACCCTGCAATGCTTTTGAGTAAAGTTGTTTTGCCAGCTCCGTTTGGGCCTATTATTCCTATTGTTGTATTGCTATCAACGGAAAATGTTATGTCTTTAATTACAACAGCTTCTCCATATCCAGCTTTGAGCCCTCTTACTTCCAGAATGTTGGTCATTTGCTGAAATAAACCTCCTGAACTTTTTTGCTCTGCCTTATATAATCTGGATAGCCTCTATCTACAATTTCACCTAAATGCATTACATAAATATAATCGCTGATTGAAAATAGTTCTTCCAGATTGTGTTCAATAAGCATTATTGTAAGTTTATTCTTCTTTAACTCTGACAAGCGTTCTAACATATCTAGCTTTGTCTTTATATCAAGCCCTGCGAGGGGCTCATCAAGTAGCAAGATTTTTGGTCTAAGCAACAAAGCCCTTACTATATCTAGAGCCTTCTTTTCTCCATAACTTAATTCGGAAGCTTTTTTATTTTTTACCCTTTCCAATCCAAATTCATCTAATATCTTGTTACATTCACCTTCGTCGTTTAAAACGGTTAAAGCGTTTTCTAAAACTGTCAGATCACCAAAGATTCTAGGAGTCTGAAACGATCTTGCTACATTAAGCTTAGCTAATTGATGCGGTTTAAATCCCGTAATTTCTTTACCGTAAAGAAATATTTTGCCATTATCTGGTTTAAGGTAACCGTTAATTATATTTATCAAAGTTGTTTTGCCGGCTCCGTTTGGGCCTATTAGACCATAAACCTTATTTTCATCGATGTCTAACGTGACATTATTAACAGCCACAAGCCCGCCAAACTTTTTAGTTAAATTTTTGGTTTGTAATATCAATTTACCCACCCCTCTTTGATATGTATTTGATAATCAAATGTGCTAAGCCTTTTGGATAAAATCTAAGCACGCCTATGACTATTATAGCATAAACAATGTAAGTTATGGCCAAATTATAGTAAACCGGAAGATAAGTTAACAATAAAGATATCAGAAAACTTCCTAACAGCGGCCCAATAAAGGATCCTGTACCGCCAACCACTGCCATTCCGATAGGAAGAAACGAGTTTGACACAGCAAATATGCTGTAATCTACATGATAATTATAAAGAGCAAAAAAGGCGCCTCCAAGAGCAGCTATGAAAGAACTTAAAAAGAAAATTACAATCTTATAGTAAACTGTATTTATACCAATGGCTTCAGCTGCGATCGCATCGTTTTTTATAGCCTTAAGCCTTAAGGCGAGATTGGTTTTAGTAAATAAAGCGATGCCTAAGCTAACCAGCAAAAAAATGATTATTCCTATGAAGTAAATTTTGCTCGTAGATATGATCAATCTTCCGCTAGACAAGCCGAATGAGATTCCTTCATCACCAAATTCATATAAAGTCTGCCAGTATAAGATTTGAGAAAAAACAAGCAGTGCTATACCCTGATAAGCTGGTCTAAGCCTTAAAGTTGAAGCCCCTATGACTCCTCCTATTATACCTCCTACTATACATCCACCTAATAGCGCTATGATGGGATTTATAAATCTGGCAAGTATCCCCATAGCAAATGCGCCTGTACCAAAAGGAATTGCCTGACCAAGGCTCAGCTGACCAGAATAGCTATATAAAATATCCCAACTTGCGGTAAACAAATAATAAGGTATTATAAACATAATTATATAGGATAAATAACTGGTACCGAATATTATTTGCTGCCCTAAAAATAAACCAAATAAAATCAATATTATATATGCTTCATTTTTTATACGTTTAATAAGAAAACTATACGCGTTCAACCTGACCACCCAATAAACCAGTTGGTTTTAATAACAGAATTATGAATATTACTAGCAGAACACCTTCAAATGCATATTGCGGGTAATATAGTAACAAAAATGAATAAACAGTTCCAAAAATTAATCCTCCCACAAGGCTACCAAAAATGCTGCCTATACCACCAAACGTTACTATTACGAAAGATTCAACCAGTTCTTCCCATCCGCTTGCTGAATTTATGGAAAATATCGATCCGAAAAAGGCCCCAGTTAGCCCTGCAAGGGCTACGCCTAAACCAAACGCTAAAAGCGCTATTCTTTCCCCATTAATTCCACACGCCTCAGACAATTCTTTGTTCTGGGAAAATGCTCTCAACATTATACCTGTGCTTGTATACTTTAAGAAAATATATAGAAGAATGTATATTCCTATAGATACCAATGAGGCAAACAGTATTTGCTTTGTCAAATACACGCTAAAAATGTTGATATTGCCGTAGAACAAAGATGGAATCTGGACAGAACCGCCTCCGAATAAAATTAACACTAAATATTCAAAAAAAGTAGCAAGCGCTAAAAATATTATCATTACGGTATTCTGTTCATCTGCATTAAGTGTTGTCCAATATCTTTTGGGTATGACCAGAGGTAGTACGCCCATTCCTACAAAAAATGTACCTAAAACAGCAAAAATTAAGGACCATAAAAAACTTTTAAAAAAAACATAGCCGAGATATGCAAAAAAACCGCCCAGCATATAAAAGGCTCCATGCGAGGTATTTACGTTTTTCATCACACCATAAATGAGAGAGAGCCCTGCTGCCATCAAACTGAGTATTAACCCATAAGTTATTCCATAAATTAACGAAGATAAAATTCCAAAAAAATTCATCAAGAGTTACACCTCTTCAATATGGTTTTCCTGTTGCTGGGTTTATCGCTGTGGAGTTTGCGACTGAAGTTGGCCATATTATTTCATAATATATTGAGTTGTTAATGACTCTAACCTGGTAAAGCGTACCAGTTAAATATCCTGGTCCTACCAATGGCTCGTGATCTGGAGCAAATTTTATAATACCTGCAGGCCCAGTATAATATGTTTGCATCAAGGCGTTTGCTACTGCCGTGGTGTTTGTTGTACCAGCTCTGTTTATGGCCATTGCTAATACCATCATACCATCATAGCTATCAACTGCATAGTGGTTAAACGGTATACCATACGTCTGTTGCAACATTTTTGAGAAAGATGCTGACTCGTTGGTAATTGTACTCATTTCACCCAGAAATACATAGTTCATGCCGTTGGGAACAGCTGCATCGACTGTTTGAGCGTATTGCGGATTATCCAGAAGGCTCTCTAAATCCAAGATGGGTATTTTGGCAGTTACTGGGTTTGAACTGTATTGTTTCTGGAAATCTACACCGTTCGTACCTTCCATGACCACTATAACAGCATCTGGCTTTAACGATGCAATCTGAGATATTGCAGTAGAATAATCAGTAGCTGTACCTGGATAAAATGATACCCATGATATATTAATGCCGTTAGCTTTGGCTAAAGAAACTGTAAAATTAGCTACTTCATGTGCATATAAATAATCTTCGGCCAAAAATACAGCGTTTTTAGCTCCTATTAATTTTAACCACTGTACTGCCATATATGCATATCCACTATCAGGTAAAGTTACTCTGAAAACGTATTCATTGTAAGGTGGTTTAAGCAAAGCATTTAAACTCGATACAGTAAGGATTTCGACTACATGATGACTGTATGTGAAAGGCAAAACTGCAGCAACATCGCCACTCCAAAATGGACCGATTAAAAACTCTACATGATAGTCTTCTACGAGGGTCTGAACGGCCGTCAGTGCAGTCTGAGTTGTTGTACCCTCGTCTTTAACCACTAATGTAACTTTGTGTCCTAAAACGCCGCCATGGCTGTTTATATAATTGACTGCTAATTGAACGCCGTCTTCAACCATCTGACCGTCTGGAGCGAACGTGCCACTTAAAGGCGTAACAAGGCCCACAACAATTGGTTTTTCCTTAGCTTGCGTCATAGTATAATAATAGTAACCGCCACCAATCGCAATGATGATTATGATAATTACTACTGCAGCGGCGAGTGTTTTTGATATTGCATTCCTACCTTTAACCATGTTATTTTTTATGTTTAAAACTCTTATAAAAATTTTACTTACCGTCAGGAAGATTCTGTGCGGATAATCAAATTTAAGTAAAAGCTAAGGTGCGGGTCGCTTCTGCTAGTTTTTTACTGGCCTATCTTGATAGTATTTAGACAGTAAGTTTTGACTTTTTTGAATTCGTTGTTTTAAAAAAATATCCGCTATGAAAATTATTAACGCTAAAAGCTATTTTTTACAAGGTTGCTAAATCTATACAAATAATATAATATGCGGTTTAACCTTTAATTTGAACAAAAAAATTTTTACACGTGTAAACAAGATTAGTTAACCTTTCGTTAATCCAACCCATCTGTATACGGCGAGCATTAAAACCTTGACTGAATCAATTACATCCTTGATTTTTACCCGCTCATCGGTTGCGTGCATCTGCTTTGTATCACCAGGTCCAAATATTAAGCTGGGTGTTTCTCCATATTTATTTAAAAATCTGATATCTGCAGCGCCTGCCCTTCCACTGATTTCCGGTGACCTGTTAAGTACTTCGTTATAAGCACTTACAATAACTGGAAGGAAGCTGTGATTAAGGTTCATTTCAGAAGGTTCTGCAAAGTACCCCTTGTAATCAAGTTGCGGCGGCAAATTTCTCATCCATGAGTCCTGTGCAGCTGCTTCCAATATATATTTTTTAAAACTGTCCTTTACCCTTTCAGAATCTTCCCCGGGCAACGTTGCTATGCTTCCTCTTAACTTGCAACTGTCCGGAAACGAGCTGGGGTAGTTTCCAGCTGTAAATTCTCCTATTATGCAAGGCAACGCTTCAACCTTATCCTTATATAAAGGATGGGAAAGCGTGCTGATCCTGTAAGCTTCGTAAGCTTCAACAGCCTGCTTGATCTTATACCCTAAATCTATTGCGTTGACGCCATTCCTTCTGTCCTGTATACCTGCGGGTTTACCCTTGATGTCGATTTCAAACCATATTCTGCCTATTGACGCTGGTTGAATCTTCATGCTGCTGGTTTCTAAGCTTATTCCTACATCTGCTTTATACCCCCTCAGCACGCATGCTAGGGTGCCATTACCGCTAAGCTCTTCGTCTACGGTATACTCAAATATCATGTCTCCAAGAGGTTTAAGCCCCAGTTTGTTCATTATCATAGCAACAGCTGTCATAGCAGCTATTCCAGATTTCATGTCAGAAGCTCCTCTGCCATAGATATAATCATCTATAATTTCACCACCCCAGGGGTCTACTGTCCAGGCTTCGCGCCTTCCAACAGGTATGACGTCCACGTGCCCATTAAAGAGCAATGATTTCCCTTTTCCAGTTCCCTTTATCTTACCAACTACGTTTGGCCTATTTTTATAGGATGCCTCAACTGGTACAAATGCTGGATGTCCTTTTAACTTTTCTATTTCTGGCTCCCAGATATCTAGTTCCATGTTCAACCCTTCAAGCTTTTTCGATATGTAATCCTGAATCTGTTTCTCTTCGCCTGTTACGCTTGGAATTCTCAAAATATCCTGCAAAAATCTGATAATTTCTTGAGAATTTTCGTCAACCGCCTTTAAGATATCATGCTCTAACCTTTCCATGACGTATTTTTTTATTGCTTTAAAATAAACTTAACCTCCGTCTATTACAGGAAAAACCATAACAAAATCTGAATCTAAAACTTTTTGCTGTGGATTCATGGCTTCAATTCCATTAACATATATTATTATTGGCTTGCCCATTAAAAAGAATCCGTTGTTATAAAATTCTATCTTTAACCCAAATTTTTCGTTTAAAAACGTAATTATGTCGTGCAAATTTCTAGCGCTTTTAATGATAATTTCCTTGTTCCCTATATATTTCTGCACAAGCGAAAAGCCCTTCACAAACACCATTCTAGATTTCACTTGAAGCTTCCTTTATCGCTTTAATCTGTGCTGGATAGCCACCACACCTGCAAAGGTTGCCAGCCATCATGTACTTTATTTCATCTTCTTCAAGCGTGTCGTTTTTATCCTTTATAAGACAGAAAGCTGTTGTCACCATACCAGGTATGCAGTAACCGCACTGAGCGGCATCGTGTTCAATAAACTTTTTCATCAGCTTTTCTCCGATTTTAGTTTGTATTACGCCTGAAATTGTCATAATACTTCTACCATTCACCTGGGGAGCAAGCACCAGACATGACGTTACAGGTTTGCCGTCAAGCGCAACCGTGCACGAACCGCATTCGCCGGTTCCACAGCCCTTTTTGACCCCCGTTTCCCCAAGATAATCGTGTAACAAATCGGCGAGCGTTATGTTAGGTGGAGCCTCAACCTCTACGTCTTTGCCGTTTAACTTGAAAAACAGCTTCGTGCTCATTCACCTCTGATTGATTTCAAAAGCCTTATAACGAGAGCCCTGATCGCAACCTTTCTGTATTCTGCGCTCCCCCTAACATCGCTTATTGGCTTCGATTCTTTTGATGCTTCATTTGCAGCTTCTGTTATAACGTCATCGCTCAATTTTTTACCTTCCAAAAGCTTCATTGCGCCGGTTGCAAGCATCGGATAAGGCGAAGCGGCGCCCAGAGCTATACGCGCGTTAACAATTCTCTCTTTCTCTAAGGTGCCACCAACAGATACGCTTACTATCGAAAGGGTGTTCTGATTCCTCCTTCCTACCCTATCCCACCTGCATCGCACTGAATCATTCTCTTTGAATCGGACCTCCTTGATAATCTCTCCCCTTTTCAAATCAGTTTTCCTTGGTCCATAAAAAAATTCCCTAAGAGGCTTTTCCCTTTCGCCATCTTTGCCTATAATTATTACCTTTGCGTCAAGGACAAGCAATGGAGGAACAGAATCCGCTGCTGGCGAAGCGTTTGCTATATTTCCGCCTAACGTCGCCAGGTTTCTTATCTGCCAGGTCCCGATGTTCCTTGCAGCTTCTACCAAGCATGTATAACGCTGAAGCTTTGAACTTTCAGCAATCTGCTGAAAGGTTGTAGTTGATCCTATAGCTATTTCTCCCATTTCATCTTTAACGTACGATAGCCCGAGACCGCCTATGTCGACCACTGTTTTTGGCTCAACTTTACCTTCATTCATCATTATTATTAGGTCAGTGCCGCCAGCAATCGGAATTGTTCCATCTTCTAAAAGCAGCTCAAGCGCTTCTCTTATTGACGCTGGCTTCTTATATTCAAAATAAGGCATCGGGATCAGGTATTCAAATGTTCTCATGACTGATCACCAATTTTGCCCATAGCAGCTAAAACCTTTTCGGGCGTCAGCGGTATTGATCTTATTGGTTTGCCTATCGCATTTGCAACTGCGTTGGTTATAGCTGCGGCCACAGGCTCAATCGGAACTTCGCCCAGCCCTTTTGCCCCAAACGGACCGTCTTCGTTAAAAGTTTCCACAAACTCAACGCAGATGTCATCTGGTATGTCAGCAAACGTTGGAACCATGTAATCCAAAAACGAGTTTGTAATCATCCTTCCGTTGTCATCAAACTTCAATTCTTCTGTTAGAGCGTATCCAAGGCCCTGAATCAATCCTCCATAAACTTGGCTCGTAGCAAGCTTTCTGTTTATGAGCCTGCCAACATCCTGAACTGCACAGTACCTTAAAACGTTTATTTTACCTGTATCGCTGTCAACTTCGACCTCTGCTATGTGCGCAGTAAAAGCATAGCTCTTCCACGGTATACCCTGACCGAGTTTTGTATCCCATGTTTCACCGTAATTCATGTTATACCAGCCTTCCCCAATGATTTTCAATCCATGCTTGGTTGCATTTTCCGCAATTTCTTTGATTTTATATACATTTCCTTTTTTCGATTTTACAGCATCACCATCTATGAAAAGCTCGTTTGGTTTTTCCCCAAAAAGCGACGATGTTGCGTTTATCAACGAACTCTTGAAGCTAAATGCCGCTTCCATCAACGCTCTTCCACCTACTATTGTGCTTCTTGAAGCTACTGTCGGCCCGCTATCATACATCATTGAAGTATCTGGATAAACAACGCGAATCAATTCAGGGTTTATGTTTGTTGCCCTGTTAACGATCTGCACCCAGCCTGTATGAATTCCCTGTCCATATTCTGTAAGGGCTACTTTTACGTCAACTTCCCCTTTTTCTGTAAGTTCAACTATTGCAGAACCTACATCGATACCGAGAGGCCCTATGCTTTGCCCGTGCATTGCCATTGCTATACCTATACCTTTAAGCCTTGAACTTTTGCTATTTTGTTGTTTTATATTAAACCTGTTAACAGCTGTTATGAGACATTCCCTAGCACCTACATCTGCGGGTAGAGTTTGTCCCCATGAAGTAGAGCCGTTTGGTACTACAATGTTCTTTAACCTAAATTCTGCTGGATCCATTTTAAGCTCGTTTGCTAATTCGTTCATTTGAACTTCTGCAGCGAAAACTCCCTGCGGCTTACCAAACCCTCTGAATGCTCCTGATGGCACTTTGTTCGTAAAAACGGCATATGCTTCGATGTATACGTTTGGAATATAGTAAGGACCTACGGTTGCAAACATGGACTGAAAAAGAACGCGTGGCGAAAGTGATGTGTAGGCTCCTCCGTCAAGGAAAATTTTTGCTGATAACGCCTTGAGCTTTCCATCGCGAGTTGCTCCTGATTTTCTTATTATGTACCCTGGGTGTCTTTTTGGATGACCTATGAACGATTC
>JBMFUY010000040.1:0-15637 GCA_049966275.1 bacterium | reverse complement strand
AACAGAATGTGATTGCATATAAACATACAAAGGACTTAAGCCTCCTTTACAGCAAAAAGTTCTTGTATCTTAGGTGGATCGCAGGGTTGAACGAATGAGCAAACTTTCCTATTGCATTTTTGGGGTGTACAAACTCATCTTAGAAGCTGTATTGGAATATACCAACTCCAGCATATCAGTGCCTCAATTCCTTATTACAATACCTTCAAATAGCAGTTATGGAGATCTCTCCACAGGGGTTGCTTTTAGTTTAACAAATTTGATAAAGCGATCACCTTATGAAATTGCAACAGACATTGCAAATAAATTAATGGATCGAACTTCCAACATCGTTGAGAAAATTGATGTTGTAAAACCCGGGTACATCAACTTTTTTATGAAAAATAGTTTCTGGCACGATGTGATGCATGATGTTTTAAACGCAGGTGCTGATTATGGAAAAGGTGATCTGGGTAAGGGTGAAAAGGTTTTGATAGAGTATGTAAGTGCAAATCCAACCGGTCCAATACATGTTGGGCACGGAAGGGGTGCTGTTGTGGGGGATGTGCTTGCGCGTGTTTTAGCATCACAGGGGTATAACGTTACAAGGGAATATTATATTAATGATGCAGGAAATCAGGTGTTATCCCTGGGATACTCTGTGTTAAATGAATACAGCAGAGAATACAATAGCATGCTTAAGGTATCAAAAACAGGTGAATATCAGGGAGATTACATAAAAGAGATAGCAAACAGTTTAAATACAGGTATGGAGCCAGGGAATATAAATGAAGAAAACATCCAGCTCATAACAGATTTTTCTGTTAACTTCATTCTCAATGGTATAAAAACTGTTTTAAAAAATTTTAACATTGAATTCGATAGCTGGTTCAGCGAAAAGAGTTTATACGCGAGCGGTAGCGTTGAAAAGGTAATAGAAGAGCTGAAGAAGAAGAATGCAATTAAATACGAGGACGGTGCTACATGGTTTTTATCAACGCTCTATGGAGACGAGAAGGATAGAGTGTTAAAAAAGCAATCAGGCGAACTCACTTATTTTGCCTCTGATGTTGCCTATCATATTAACAAGTATGAAAGGGGATTCAATAAGCTGATAAACATATGGGGTGCTGATCACCATGGTTATCTACCAAGGATCAGGGCTGCACTAAAAGCACTTGGTTACGACACAGATAGATTAATAGTTATGTTTGTCCAGATGGTAAGGTTGACACGAGGGGATAAGCCTGTTGCAATGTCCAAAAGAGCAGGAGAATATATAACTCTTAAAGAGCTTATAGATGAAGTAGGTAACGATGCTGTAAGATTTTTCTTTTTACAGCGCAGTCATGAAAGTCAGCTTATCTTTGATATTGAACTTGCAAAAAAACAGTCACAGGAAAACCCTGTTTATTATGTTCAATATGCACATGCAAGGATTGCTAACATTTTTAATTATGCAATTACAAAAGGATGGAATGTTGCATCATTAAAGCAGAATAGAGATTATGAATTTACTGAGGCTGAAAAGCAATTGCTTTCACTATGTTTATTGTATCCACAGCTTGTTAGAGAGATTGCAGTAAAAAGAGAGCCACATAGATTGACCCATTATCTTATGGAACTTGTAGGAATACTGCATAAATACTACACTGATACACGTGTTGTGGATAATGACAGCAATACAGAGCAGAGGCTTTTATTGATGAAAGTTGTAAAAATTGTTTTAAAGAATGCATTAGACTTATTGGGTATAAATGCGCCTGAAAAAATGTGAAAGGAATATTATTGAACAAATTTAAAAAAGTGTATTACTATGCATGAGAGGAGGTAATTATGAGAGATATGGAAAGAATAAAACCAAAGTATAATATAACACTGGATAACAAACAGATTTTGATGCTGGTGGTGTCTTCTATAGTAATACTTGTACTTGTATTTATTATAGGTTTTGTACTTGGCAAGAATGCAGGAATAAAGGAGTCAGGCGTAGCCTCGACAGGTACACAGGTAGAAAAACCACAGAATGCTGTGGTTTTCACACAGCAAACCCTGCAGACAGCTGAACAAAACGCTGGACAGGTTTCGCAAACTACTGAGTCAGCTCAAACTGTAACAACAGGAGAGGCAGAAGAAGGCAAAGCCATTTCAGCGACCACTGCAACGAAACACACTGAATTAACATTTTATAAATCATTAACAGAGAGCAAAACACATCATGAGATAAATAAGAAACAAACAAAGAAAACAGCTGGAAAAATAAAAGAACACACAACCAGAGGACCATTCAGCATTCAGTGTGGAGCCTTTAAAGATAAGGCACAGGCTGAAAGATTGAGCAAAGAATTAAAGGAAAAGTATAAGCTTGTGTCATGGATAGAATCAGTAGTTGAACATGGAAACAGGTTGTACAGGGTGAAGATAGGGCATTTTGAAACAAAACAAAAGGCTCAGGATTATGAAAAGGAACACATGATACCAAAAGGATTAAGAAACTGCATTGTTTCAGTTAACAAATAGAAAAGGGGAGAAAATGGAATTTTTAGGAGGTTTAAAAAGAACATGCTACTGCGGTCAGGTTTGCTCTGATCATGTAGGTAAAGAACTAATATTGATGGGCTGGGTTCATAGAAGAAGGGATCATGGAGGATTGATATTTGTTGATCTGAGGGATAGAGAAGGCATTGTTCAGGTTGTGTTCAATCCAGAGATAGACAGGACTGCATACGAGAAGGCAAAGTCTATCAAACCTGAATATGTAATTCTTGTCAGGGGGAATGTCAGGAAAAGGCCTGATGGTACTGAGAATAAGGAGATCAAAACAGGGCTCTACGAAATAGAGGTAAAAGAGCTTCGCATTCTCAATGAAGCAAAAACCCCTCCATTCCCTGTAGCACAGGATAAAATAGACGTAGATGAAACAACAAGGCTACAATACAGGTATATTGATCTGAGACGAGAAAAGATGCGTTCAAATCTGCTTCTGCGGCATAGATTGACTACAGTTGTAAGAGAGTTTCTTAATGCAGAAGGATTCATAGATATAGAAACACCCATACTCACAAAGAGTACACCGGAAGGAGCAAGGGATTTCCTTGTACCAAGCAGGCTCAACCCTGGCAAATTCTATGCATTGCCGCAATCACCACAATTGTTTAAACAACTTCTTATGGTATCCGGTTTTGATCGTTATTATCAAATAGCGAGATGTTTCAGGGATGAGGACTTAAGGGCTGATAGACAGCCGGAATTTACACAGATTGATATTGAGATGTCGTTTATCGACATGGAAGACCTGATGGAGATCATGGAAAGATTGTTTGCAAAAATCTTTAAGACCTTTAAAGGAATAGATGTACCAATGCCATTCTACAGAATTTCTTATGATGAATCCATGAGGCGTTTTGGTAATGACAAACCAGATATGCGATTTGGCATGGAGCTTGTAGAATTAAACGATGTTTTTAATAAAACACAGTTTAATGTCTTTAGACAGGCTATACAGGGGAATGGACTTATAAAGGGCATTAAGGCTGAACATGATTTTTCAAGAAAGGATATAGAAGAACTTGAACAATTTGTTAAACAGTATCAGGCAAAAGGGCTTGTATGGTTTAAGTTAACCACGCCAGGGCAACCTCTTTCATCCCCTGTAAGTAAATTCCTTTCAGATACTGAACAGGCTGCACTTCTTGAGAAATTTAAACCCGTGGCTGGCGATACAATATTTATTGTGGCTGATACCTCTCCAAAGGTAGTAAATGATGCAATGTCAAACTTAAGGCTATATCTTGGCAGGAGACTCAACCTCATAAAAGAAAATGACTATAAATTATTATGGGTAATCGGCTTTCCTGCATTTGAGTACAACGAAGAAGAAAAACGCTATGACTCTGTTCACCATCCATTTACCTCGCCCAGGGATGAAGACATTGCTATACTTGAGCAATCACCGCTAAAGGTGAGATCAAAGGCTTATGACCTTGTACTTAATGGCACAGAGGTTGGAGGTGGCAGTATACGTATACATAACAGCGAAATACAATCAAGGGTCTTCAAACTTCTTGGTATAAGCGAACAATCAGCAAGGGCTAAGTTTGGCTTTTTGCTTGATGCTCTTCAATACGGCGCACCGCCGCATGGTGGAATTGCCTTTGGGCTTGATAGATTGGTTATGATCCTTACTGGTTCAGAATCTATAAGAGATGTTATTCCATTCCCCAAAACTCAAAAAGGAACATGTCCACTTACAGATGCGCCATCTGATGTGGATGAAAAACAACTCAAGGAACTGTTTATCAGAAAAAATATAAAATCTTAACTTAACATTCAGGAGGTAATATGTCGGCAAACTCATCATCTGCAAATATGGATACTATTTATGATAAGATAGGTATAACTGCTATTGTTTTATCCTTTCTTATTATTCCACTTTTAAAGTTCGGTAATGAATTTATCTGGATCAAAACAACTGTACTGATAGCAGTAACCATGATCCTTGCATTCCTATGGCTTATAAGAGGTGTTGATAGACGGGAGCTTGTTTTCCCAAAAACCTCGCTCTGGATACCCATGCTTATCATGATTGGTATTACATTTGTACATCTTGTGCATGTGACTGACATCTGGAGAGCGGTTGATATGATGATAAGACTTGGAGCAAATATATTCTTCTGGTTTTTTACTTTGTTGTATGTAAGAAAGAAAAGCCACATGAGATGGATTATTGTTGCAATGGCTATTTCTGTATTCATAGTCTCCATGTATGGTATTATGCAATTTTATGAGATCCTGCCATGCCCTTATGATATCTATGGAGAGAAGGACCCATCCTCAACAATAGGACTTACAAACTTTTCTGCTGAATGGATGGTTGGGTTTATGGGGCTTTTAATCCTTGCATTTTTTATGGATGATATAACCATTGAAACAAAAACACTTTTATTGTTTCTTTTCATACCATCATATTTTTACTTTGTCTTAACAAAGGCAAGGGCAGCATGGATAGGCTTTATTCTCTCAAATTTTGTTATATTTGGTTTTATGACATATCAGTGGTTAGCCTTAAGAAGGCAGAAGGTTGTAACTGAAGTACAAACAACAAAGCAGAAAACAAAGGTCCAAGGTTCATCCATTCAGAATAGGATTACAACAGGAAGAATGGCATCTGCTGCGGTTACATTAGCTATACTTGTGCTTCTGGGTGGTACAGTCCTTTCTGTAACCCACTTTGGAAAGAAAAAACAATTTAAAGCAGTATATTCAACTATAAAGGATGTAGAAGAACCGCACGCAGGCATATTTAAGGATATGTATGACCTGTTAACATCAAAGATCCAGACTGGCGATCCTTCTATAAACTTCAGGTTTATGGCATGGAGAAGCACTTATGATACATGGAAACATAATCCTATCTGGGGCGTTGGTATAGGACAGTTAGAGGTAGACATTCATAAGTACCAGGTGCCACAGCTCCAGGCAATTATATCAAAAACATATCAGGTGTTTTCCGAATCACACAATGATTGGTTACAAATATTAGCTGAATTGGGTATTATAGGATTCATTGCCTTTGTCTGGATTGTGCTGAATGTGGCTATAAAGCTTATAAAAGTAGCAAAACAAAATATAGCAAACGAAGATAAATTCCTTTTAGCGCTCGGAATAGGTGGTGGCATTATTGGTGTGCTTGTAGCTGCTATATTCAGTTTTCCCTTACAGGAACCAGCCTCAAGCATGTATTTCTGGGGGCTCATAGCTTTGGCTGATGTCATTTATAGAGGCTTTGATGATGAAAAGATACAACAAAGCGGGAAAAAAGATAGGTTAACTACATATTCAATACCACAGTATCTGTTTGTTCTGGATCCTTCAACTAAAGGTAGAATACCCGTTGCATTAAAGCAGTTAGTTTTGATAATTGCTATAAGCTTAAGTATCTTTGCAGTTTTTGTACTGCCAATTTATGCAGGTCGTACTGCGGTTGCAGAGAATCATATAAAGGATGGGGTAGCTTTCAGGAATAGACGGGATTTCCCTGATGCGATCAGGGAGTTTAATGATGCAATAAAACTTAATCCATTTGAATATATCTATTACTTCCATAGAGCAATAGTACTCTTCAATATGGGTGAACTTCAGCAGACAATATCAGACCTTGATCAATCATTAAAACTCAGCCCTTATTTTGGGCTTGCTTACAGATTAAGAGGAGGGGCTTATTTTGCAATGGACAACTGTGCAAAGGCAGTACCAGATTTTGAAAAGGCTTTACATTTCCTGCCTCCACTTGTTGGAGAGATAGGTAATCAGCTTGTTGCCTGTGATGTCAGGTTAAACAAACTGGATGATGTAATCAAGGTGGCAAATCTGCAATTAAAATTTAATCCAAAAGATAAAGATGCGTACTACAATTGGGGAAACGCATTGTTTTTAAAGAATGATTATAAAGGGGCATTGGAAAAATACGAGAAGAGCGTAACAATAGACCCATCTTTTCAAGCAGGATGGCTGAATATGGCAATGGCATGCTATTATATGAAGGATTTTAAAAATGCCAATGTATATTATGAAAAGGCAAGGGCTTTAAACCCGGAGAACCCTGTACTGTGGTATGATAATGCAGTTGGACTTGTGTTACAGGGAAAGAATAAACAAGCATTGCAAAGTCTTGCAAAGGCAATAAAGGCTAAACCTGAATTAAGATTTTCTGCAATAGCTGAACCTTCTTTCGATCCTATAAAGAATACCCCTGAATTTAAAAAACTTGTAGGCTCAAAAGCAATTAACAAGTATGAAGAGATTGAAAAATTAAAGAATTTTCTCAAAGGGCTAAAAAAGAAATAAAGGGATAAATGATTAAAAATTTTGATTATCCTGTTACAGAATAGATGATGTTTTAGCGTTTCAGGTATGAATAATGGATTGAAGTATATACAAGCGGGCGACCGGGCTCGAACCGGCGACGTCAAGCTTGGGAAGCTTGCATTCTACCACTGAATTACGCCCGCATTGCTTTTACATTAACAAAATAAAACAATACTGTCAATCTACTGGAGGAGTCCACGACATATCGGACCTGGCAGATTGTTTAACCCAAAAATGAAATAAGGAAGTTTGCTTATTCGTTCGGGGGTACCCATCACTCATTGCACAAACTTCCCTATTTCGCAAACGCATTTTTCGGGTTAATGGCATGAATGGAATAACAAAAAGAACGTAAAAATCACCCAAAACTTTTTAAAAATAACTCACTTAACTGTAAAACGGGTGTGGAAGTTCGGTCTAAAATGGGCGAACACATAGGTTCGCCCGTACGGAATATCATACAATGGTTTAAAACCATGGGCACAAATGTTACAAGGTCTTAAATGCACGGGTAAGCTATACAGTTTATTATCCGGATCCCTATTCTCTGTCTTTATGATAATAATAGCTCTTGTAGTAATAGTAGTCTCTGTAATAATAACCTTTGCTTTTATCAAGATAGGTGAGAACTAAACCTATTATTTTGGCGTTAATGGAGCTGAGTGATTTAATACTTCTTAATACATGCTCTCTTGGGTAGCCATTTGCCTTCACAACAAAAATTGTACCATCCACTATAGAAGATATTATTGCTGCATCAGATATGATACCTATGGGCGGCGAGTCAATTATAATATAATCAAAGCCATTCTTTAACATTGCTATCAATTCCCTGGATCTCTGTGAATCAAGAAGCTCTGCAAAATTCGGAGGCTGTCTGCCAGCGGTTATGTAAAAAAGGTTGTTATGATCACTGGTCTTTATCACGTCTGATGTATTGATCTTCTCATCTATTAAGAGTTCAGTATAACCTGGTACCTGATCAGCCTTGAAGAAACTGTGAAGAGCAGGTTTTTTTACATCAGCATCAATGATTAAAACCTTTGCACCGGTAAGAGACAGTATATATGCAAGGCTAACAGCTAATGTGCTTTTGCCTTCATTCTCACCTGTTGATGTGATAAGCAGAACCTTGCCTTCCTTTGCCACAAAAGAATACTTTAGATTTGTCCTGAGCAGTCTTAACATCTCCATATAGATCTGGGAAGAGCTCGTATTCAGCAGATCAAAAAACCTGTGCAGTTCTTTGCCCTTTAGTTCTTCAAGGAATGGAACGGTTCCTATAATCGGGTACTTGACGAATCTTTCAAGGTCTGCTTCGTTCTTTATACTACTATCTATTTGATCCGCAACAAACGCTGAAGCTATGCCTATTATAGCTGATAAAAATATACCGAGGAAGAACCAGAACACAAACCCACGATCGGATCTATGCAAGGGTTCACTGGCGTGTTCTATGATGGTTGCTGTTGGAGAGCCGATTTCACCAAAGACATTTATCTCCTTTAACTCCTTTGTGATCATACTGTAAAGATCCTTGCTTAACTCAGCATCCCTGCTCAGTATGAGATACTGGATCCTCTTCTTGTTTGCCTCAAGCATGGCTTGCTTCATCATGTTTATTCTTATATTCAAAGCCCTTATATCGTTTTTTAACTGAACAACAGGTGGATACTTGTCCTTGTACTTCTGCAACATGTTTGTTAAATCTATCTGTAAGGTGATATATTTAGTTTCAAGTTCTGCCAGAGCCTTCATACCTGCGTTATCAGATGGGTCCCCAAGGAACATAACTGTATCACTGTTGCTCGTTGCTTCCTGTTGTTCTATATATTTTATAAGAGCCAGCTCAGACTTCTCCACCTTGTTTTTAAGTGATGTAAGCTCACCCTGTAACCACATGGTAATATTACTTATACGCCTTTTCTTCTGTTCGTCCAGGAACCTTATATAACTATCAACTATGGCATTTGCAGCCTTTGCTGCAAATGCCGGATTGTGTGACTTAACAGAAAGTGTGAGTATTCTTGAATCAGGTATACGTTCAACAGATGTATTCTTTTTAAGCTTGAATACCATCTCATTAAAATCTTTAGTGCCCTTTTGTAGTCCTAAACTTGATGCAGCCAAAGACAGAACAGGCTCACTTCTTATAAGTTCAACCTGGGTTTGAAAATACAAAGCCTGCGGCTCCTGCTCTAAGTTGCCGGTAGCTATCTGGGTGTAACGCTCAGGTTCTATAAGGAGTTTAGCCTTTGCTGTATACGTAGGTGGTGTTACCACATAGTCAATCATTATCATCAGGAATGTTACTATGAATACAATAGCTATAAGCAATCGTCTCTGGAACAAAAGATCCAGATAATATTTTAGATCGCCCTTTGCTTCTGATAAAGGTTGAGGCATGTTAGAATAAACTTTCCGGAACAATGATCAGGTCAGATGCCTGAATGTGCATGTCTTTTGAAAGCTCACCTTTATCCATAATGTCTCCCATCTTTATATGGTAAACCTTACGCTGTCCATTCACATATCTTACCAGCATTACTCCATTTTTTTTAGCATAATCAGTAAAACCACCAGCCTGTAGGATTGCATTCAAAACAGTGTAACCCTCATGCAACTCATAAGCCCCTGGGTTTTTAACCTCTCCAACAACATAAAATAGATTAAGCCGTTTTTCATAAAACCTGCTTGTTATATTACCCTTTTCTTCTCTTGAAACATAGATTATATCGCCATCCTTTATAGGAATGTTCTGAGAAAGATCACCTTCCACAAACAGCCTTGTTATATCAACCTTGATATGTTCTAATGTGTCATCCTCTCTTCTTAAGATGGACACATTATCACCTGCATTGGACGTTGGTCCACCTGCCTTTAGCAATATATCCAGTAACCTGCTTTTTGTCGTCAATGCGTATGTACCTGGCTTTTCTACCTCTCCAAGTACATAAACCTTATGACTTCTGTACTCCTTGATGGAAACTGAAACCATAGGATCAACAAGATAATCTTTACCAAGCTTCTCTTTGAGTAGCGCCTCTATCTGTGAGGTTGTGAGTCCCTCCACATACACATCACCAAGCAGGATGTTTTTTATCTTACCGTCCTGAGAGACAGTAACATCACCAGAGAGTTCTTTTTCCCCAAACACCTCTATATTCAGAACATCCCCTGGTCCAACACGATACCCTTCCTGGGCATGTGCAACAAACGGATGTATGAAGAGAATGATAGGTATTAAAAAAACTAATCTACAGTAATCCCGCACGAATACCAATAAGTATTCGCGAATCCTGATAACCATTAACGTTAGAAGTCTCTGGCTTTTCATTGTAATAATAGTATGTACCAAATATCTCTGACCATGGTATAAACCTATAACTTAAACCAATATCACCGCCTTCTGCATCTGTATAGTAATTTTCACCTGCATATTTAATTTTCAGATACTTTGCCTCTAAATTCCCGGTTAGTTTTTCTGTGAATTTATATGATGCATCCAAACCTGTCTCAACCTGAGTGTACAACCTTGCAAAGATGTCAAACGTTTTTGAGCCATCCACGTATATATCTGCATGCAACCTATCACCGGGTTTGTATTCAAGCTTTGCTAAATATATATTACCTGATTGTGTACTATTCTTAAAACCAAAGGTAACATAACTATAACTACCTGTAAAGTTTAATTTTGAACCATTGGATATATCAAGTTCTATGTATGGTTGTGACTGGTTTATAGTACCTAAAGATGAAGCTGTAAAGGTTTGAGAGATGTACTTATAACCAGGTTTTATCTTTACATAGTGGTTTAGCAATACAGCAAAATCTATCTGCGGCTCATTGACATAATACCCAATGCCAAGAGAACCCGGGAAGCTTGCATAGATAAAATCGTATCTTGCATCTAAATAGAAGCTCCGGGTTATATCAAATTTATATGCAATGTATGGGTTTAGATAATTTGCCTGTGTAATGTTTGTTACAGCAAACGTGGGCAACTGTGGGGAGATAGGAACCATTGTATAGGAATCAAGTATCCCGAATATAAGGTTTCTTACAGGGTAAAAGTTCAAAGAAGCATTCAAATTATTATAATATGTATTGTATGCAGTATATCTGCTATAATTGGCATAAGTAAATGTATAGTCAAGATCAAAATCAGCGCCAAACCTGAAGGGTAGGAAGATAGCAAGGGATGGCTGTATGTAGAGTATATTATCGGATTTATCAGCAGATTGGCCCTCACTTCTCAACACATTTGTATCATATGCATCACTCAAAGATAGATAAGCCCTGAGCAATCTTTTGTTCTCCTGCTGTGCATACGCATTACTGCATGCAAGGATGATCAATGAACTCACAAACAGGATAAAGCCCTTTTTCATTTTATCTACCTCCTCATCTCAATATTCACCTATTTTAAGTCCTTACCGATAACCAGGGTGATATTCCACTTATAAGCCCTGGACTCCACGAGCTCTGGCATCTTCTTTAACAATCTTCCTATATGTAATGCCTGATCATAATAATCAGGCTGATAGTATATAATGGTTTTTGGTTTGGTGTATTTCTCAGTGCTTACATTCACAACATTGATCTTATCCTTTATCAATGCTACCCCAACAAGCATGGAAGCACGTGGATTGCCACTTGCATTTAATATGGAGACCTTTGCTGGTGGCACCTGAACGCGCGGCTTTTCTACAGATGCTATGCGCTGCTGTTGTTGAGGCTTTGGTTGCGCAGGAGGTGTGTATGAAGGCTGTTGAGGTTGAGGCACCTGAGGTCTTGCTATTATGACCCTTGAGAATATGATGTTTGGATCATACCAGCATACATTTGAAGATGCTTCTGCTACAGGGCCTATACTTTCATAAAAAGAGCCAAGTAAGTCTTTTATACCATCCTGTGCAACCTCTGTTATGGGCGGTGTTCCTTCAGCAATTATACCTGAGGGTGTAAAAGTGCCATTGCCTGTCCATATTGTCTGACCAGTAGCAGTATCTATAAGGGATAGGGTAAATTCCACTGTTGGGACAGCCCCTTCTGTAGGAAGGCTTGAAGGCTTATAATAGTATTTCGTAACCTCACCAGAAAAAACAGCCTGCACCCCTAATATAACACCAATCCCTGATGCATCCTCAGGGGATATGCCATCCGGTGTGTATATATCTCTTTCCCTTAATACCCTTTCCACCTCCATTCTATCCATCACACTGAAATTTCCATGCTTCATAAGGTCTATAGAAAGGATATCTGCCAGAACATTACCAGCATTCGGATCCTGAGTTTTATTTTTTAATGGCAGTACTGCAACACAACCTATGTTGTTTACGCTTGATGCTGGTAACAGGAAATTTGATGTTACACTTGATGAGCAACCCATTGTAAAGATAATAACAACTATAAGTAATGACCTTAATAACTTCATCTTACTGCCTTCTCATAAATGGCTCTGACAACCTTTGCTGCCACTTCATTAAGAGGGCTGCCAGGCGATCCTTCTTTTATAAAAGAACCTGCAAAGATTATCCTGCCGGAGTTTATATCAACTATCCTTGCATCTATACCTACAATTGGGAGTGTTTTAGTCCCCTGAGGGGTAAGCTGATAATCGTATTCTATCACACTGCCAAATATTACATAATTTAAACCAGACTGCTGACCTATCTTCACAGATATTGATCTGTCAACCGGGAGGGATGGATTCAAACCAGCAGAAGGCATACGTACCTTAAACAGGTTCTCGCCGTAAACCCTGAATGCCCTGCTTTCAGCAAATGTATTGGCAATAAGATTTGAAACTATATCACCTGCATCACCTGCAGAGGTTAGGTTTTGAAAAGGAGCTACTCCTATGGTAGTTCCACGAACAAGGTTATAATTAGGTGCAGTATATATAAGCTCATCAGCATGAGCCTTAACATCAATAGTCAGTAACACCCCAAGTATTATAAAAAAACTATTCAGGATAAATCGTTTCATAAGCCTTTATTCAAAGGGCTTCATCGGGCTGATAGGTTCGCTGTATGTCCTTAAAGCTCTCTGTGATGGAAGTTCTTTTTCCTTGGCAGGCATTGCAGCAAGGTAATAGGCATTCTCAGGTGCTTTTTTGGTTACACTGGCAATCAATGTGCCAAGCGATGTCTGCGCAATATTAAAAGGAACAGGTTGATAGGCAAAGCCCATGGTATACCCCTTTGTCCTCATAAGAGCCACATAAGCCTCTGGTGTATCATTGTGCTGATTTATGACAAACGAGGCAGGCATCTGTCCGGATAACACTTTCAAATAAGCAACATGCTGCCCCTGTGATACGTCCAAGGCTTTCAGGTTTACACTAAAGGATGATGTATTAGAAGTATCATATGGAATAACAATGGAGTTATCAACCATTACATAACCTTTTGATGCACCACCAAATGTTACACCAAAGTTTATTATTGGATCAGATGGAACCTGGAAGATGAATTCAGCTACGTTCTGTCCTGTTTTTATTGTTGATGGTATCTGGGATTTAACAGGTAATTCATCTGCTACATCTATTGCAAGAGCCATTGTTCTTGCCTCAGCACCATAATCAAGCGCTTTGTTAGCAACCCATCCGCCCTTTGGCTGGATCGCGTTCTCAAGATAAGAGCTTAAATAAAGTGATGCTATGGAGCTATTCTTAGGTATTGTAATGCTTAATTTGTGCGTACCTCTGCTAAGAATAAACACACCCATGTCCTGATAATTCCAGCCATTTGAGTATGTAGAAGAGGCTGTTGGTTGATTATCTATTGTAAACATTATTGGGTTTCCATACACACTTGCTATAAGATGGTACCTGCCAGAATGCGCTACATTTATGCTGTAGGTGAGTGTGTCAGGAATTGTGCCAAGTCTTGTTTTATAATCCTTCAGATCAACTGTGATGAAATTCCTGCCTGATAGCAGATCAAAATAATCAGACAGCGTTGGTTGTTGTGGGATCCCTTTTGCCTCCCAACCCATGCCACGGACCAATCCTACTGCCCATGAACCCTGGCTAACATACTGTTGCGCATAGCCCATCTTTGAGGAAAAGACCATTAAAAAAAATAAAAACATTATTTGATATTTTTTAAGATGGGACATACATGCTCCTTTTACGCAATTTTTAAATAAAGATATCATAAATAATGATATTGTCAAGTTCTTTATGCATTGCAGATTTTACATGTGTTTCAAAACTTGCATAATTGGTTTAATTGGTGTAAGGATGTGCTTAATGACAAGGGATGAACTTTTAAAGCTTATATCTGAGCATAAGGATAAGCCCATAGAACTTGCAAATGTAAGATTATCCGGCGAGGATCTGAAGGGGCTTAATCTAAAGGGTGTAAGAATAAGGAATTCGGATCTCAGTGGTACTGACCTATCAAATGTTATCCTTGATAGCGCTGATCTATCATTCTGTGTAATGAAAGAGACAAAGCTAATAGGTGCGTCTCTCAAAGGGGTAAATCTGCAGGGTGTAAATCTGATAAAATCAGATGCAAGGAATACAAATTTTTCAGGCGCAAACCTGCAAGAGGCAAACCTATCCTTATCAACCCTTGAGTATGCAAACCTTTCCGGATGTTTACTCACAAGGGCAACACTAACGGATATAAATGGAAAAGAAGCAACATTTGATAATGCAAAGGCAGCCGGAGCAAAGTTTAACAAGGCATTGCTTTACAGGGCAAGCTTTGTGAATGCGAATTTAGAGGCATCTGATCTATCAGAATGCGATCTTCGAGGGGCAGATCTCTCAGGAGCAACATTAAAGGGTGCGAATATACAAAAGGCACTTTTAACAGGTGCTTCGTTGAGAAAGGTTTTTATGCCTTCAACCAATCTGCGTGGTTTAAATCTATCCGGACTTGATCTGTCAGAAGCAGTTATTACATCTGCTCAGCTAAACAGTATAAATCTATCTGATGCAAACTTAAGAGGTGCAAACCTTGAGGGTTCACAATTTGATTATGCTCAGCTATCAGGAGCAATACTCAACTATGCAAAGCTTGATAATGCAATATTAACAGGCGCTACACTCGAGAGGGCAAACATATCTCATGCTTCATGTGTAAATACAAACTTTTCCAGAACAAACATGAAGGGCGTTATTTTGAATCGCGTCATAGCAACAAAGGCTATATTCAAAGAAGCAAACCTGTCCGGAGCAACCATGACAGGAAGTAATTTTGCATTCAGCGATTTTACAAGTGCAAATCTGACCAATGCAGACATAAGAGATTCAGAAATGGAGGGCGTATCATTACACAATGCAATCCTAACCCAGACAAGGCTATCTCCTAAAACTATGAAGTCTGTTTGCCCGTGGTGTGGCTATCAACAGGATGCTAAAGAACTGTGTGAAAAATGTGGTAAACCAATGGTAATACCAGAACCTGTAACCAAAAAGCTGTATTATCTAATTTTATTACCTGTTATGAGTATCATTGCAGGGCCATTGGTGTTTGTAGTAACAGGTGCGCATTATATGATGAATGGCTTAATCCCATTCTGGGTTTTTTATCCAATGTATCAGGCTGGTATTTTATTGAGTCTGCTTTTACTGTTAACATCTGTTGTGATACTTATCATGTTTAAGAGAAATCCATTAAATGAGGGAGAGGGCTACCCTAAAAGCGCGCTCGTTCTGTGTATTACAAACCTGCTTATGTATGCAGTGATTCTTATTTAACCCGAAAAATGCATTTGCGAAATAGGGAAGTTTGTGTAATGAGTGATAACCCCGCGTCAAATATAGGTATTC
>JBMFUY010000039.1:0-15645 GCA_049966275.1 bacterium | reverse complement strand
GTAATATGAAAGGATTTGAAAAATTAATAATTGCCATTGTTGAATAGTTATTCTCATTGCAGTAATCCCACCTACCAATGCATCAACAAATGCTATTCAGATACAACCATTTCAGGCAAGGCATCTGTCACTGTCCATACAGGATGCACCAGTGACAAATTCATCAACTGTCATAGCATCACCACCACCAAAAATGCCGGGCCCATAATCCTCAATCTTGTAACAAACTTCAATGTAACCAGGCACGGATTATCAGCTCTAGCACCTAAAACGTACGTGAACGGTACTGCCACCGCACCATTAAAATCTTTTTTATTTCTCAACATCATTTTTTGCTCTGTTGAATGCAATCACCTTCCTGCAGAATCTCACGCTCTGATCATCCTTCGTTAGCACCCATATAACAGGATATCCAGGGTTGATCGCATTCGAAACATCCTTGCCCGTTAAATGAACCAGAAGGTTTATCCTGCCAAAGCGCGAGCTTGACCAATGCGCAATCCTACTAAAATTTGAATCATCATGGTTTATGATGCTCCTAAAATCTGGGATACTGAAAAGATCATGGATGTTGAGGCTTCCATAATCTGAAATCACGATCTTTCCCCTAATAACAGAAATGACGGGGCTGAGCCTTAAAATTTCATAAACATTCTTTAAAAATTCTTTGGCAAAGTTTTTCTCATAATCATCGCTTATGTCAATTCCTATAACAATTCTGAACGCATCGCTCCTATATTTTGGTAAATAAATGGTAGAAGAATTCACATATTCAATGTTATAGCCTGTTATGAAATTCGTGATAAGATACCTTTTCATCTCTTCAGCCAGAGCATGTGCCCATGAACTGCTGATCACGAATTTTTCTTCCATGCTAAGATATTCCATGACGCGCATATAACCCTTTCCAATCTCATTATCAAGATTGCATCATTAATGTCAGGCCTATTCAAAGGATAGGGAAAAATATTAAGTAGTGATAATGCTTTGCATTAACATGCCATTATAAGCACCCTCATTCCTTTTTTTTATTAAAGCATTAAAGTTATGAAAAGTCCACAGACAATTCAAGGATTTTTCGCTTCGACTCATTATCCATTAAAATATCCTTGAAAGTGGTATTTTATGGATAAAATGTAAATAGTACTAATTCCTAATATAATTTGCCAAAATACACAACTCCTTATTTTTTTTATTTTTTATCAATATTTTCTTAAGCAGCTTCTTCTTACGTTAACTTTTGCACAGTGTTTAAAAAAAGCAATTTCAAGAGCAATGCCTTTGAAAAATATCCTTATCAGTGGACAATTCATGAAGCAAAAATTCTTTTTTGTAAATGTTTTAGCATAGCCTTATGAGTCGGACATAGATCTGGCTACCATGGCTAGAAGATTGGCTATTTTTCTGGCTAAATGGCGGTCAAAATGGCTACAAAACTGGCTATTCATGGTGTAAAATTTTTACATTTCCATGTAAGGGTATTATGTTCAAAATTTACCCAATATATTACACAATGATCAACTATCTACGAGCAACTCTTACTGGTTTTACAAGAAATGCTTTTCCTAAAAAAATGGATCTTTTAAAAATTACACAGTAATCAACATGGCATCTGACTTACCATTTTAAAAAAAGAATATGTAATTAAAAATTCCCTTTTTTTAAGATATTTCCTAAAAAATTATTTAAAATAAGCATTTATGTGATTCTGATTAATTCTTAGTATTAAAAATTAATTATATTTTTTATTGGTGACAAAAAAATTATCCGGTTTATGCAGCATATTCAAAGTACAGAAAAATTTATATATAGCTAAAATATATATAGATTAAACACACACATTTTTTCAATAAAATAGAAGAGTTGAGAGGGATGAGGAAATTATGAACATAAATAAGGTGGAGAAGATAATTAGATTGTATCTAGAAGGTTTAAGCAGTAGGGAAATTGCAAATAGGGTAGGTCTATCGTCACACCAATCTGTCCTGAATGTTATATCAGCATGGAAGGCTGGAAATTATGAAATATACCAAGAAGCTGTAACGTTGGAAAATGAGGTTATAGAACTTGCGAAATTCCGAAGGGATAAAAACATAGATATTGAAGAGCTTTCAAATGCTCTTACTCTGGCGGCATTGATCAAGGATCTCAATCTCGACTACGGGGATACAATATTGGCTGTTCAGCACATGAAGAATATAAAAGTTGAGGAACGAAAACAATTCTTGGAAGGAGTAACAGCGGTTCTTCAAGATCTTCAAAATAAGGGCATTTCTTATAAAGATTTGCCGACACGTGTGGTTGAGCTTCAGAACCAAGTCAGTGAAATGGAAGGGAAGATAGAAAAGCTAAAGAAAGAGCAAAGTGAATATGAAGAAAAAATAAAAAGCAAAAAAGATGAAGTTTCAGAGGCAGAGAAGGCTCTTGAAAACATAAGAAGAGAGCAAAAAGAAAGAACTGAGGAGATAGAATTAGCGAAAAAATACGAAGAAATCAGAAAAAGCCTTGGAATAAGTGATGAAAAATATCTTGCTTTCATAAACACAGCAAAAGATATGAACTACGACATTTCAAGGATTATGAAAATTGATGATCTTTCAGCATTTGCAGCTAAAAACAGACTATCAAAAGAGAATCTCATGGCGATTGTTCAGGGGCTAAATGAAATTAAGGATCATGGAATTAATCTTATCAATATACCAAAACTGAAAGAGAAATTGAATGCAGAGAATTATGTGCTTGATAATGCTGAGGCAAGGTTTATTGAATACATTTCCAGGGAATATGAACTCAATATAGGACAGAATAAAAAGATTGATGAATTAAAAAAAGAGGAGAAATCCATACAGGATGAAATAGCTAAATTAAAGAGCGAAATAAGCGAAAAAGAAAATAAGGTAAAGGAACTGGGCGAAAAGATAAAATTTGCAGAAAATTGCACTAATTTCTTGAACGTTCACAACATAAAAGAGAATGACCTAGTCAAATTTTTCAGCACATTCCGTGACCTAGGCTTTGATATTAAAAAAATAAAGGATATTAGCAATTTTCATGATAAAATAACAGGCGCAGGATATTCCTATGATGAATTGTTAGAAGCTGTAAAAGAGGGTTTGAATGCCTGTGATACCATAGACAGGCTTTCCAGCCTTGACTTTAAATACGATGATCTCTTGAAACTTAAGCAATTCCTCAAATTTCTTGGTACGGACTGGGAAGATTTTGTCTTAGAAATATTAAATTTTATTTCGCAAAAGAAAACATTCAAGGAAAGAAAGGGGGAACTGGAAGAACAGCTCAACGAAATTAAGCAGAGCATAGATTTTGAAGAGAAGATTTACAGTGAAGCGATCAAGAAACATAATGATATAAAAGACTATGAACAATTGCTTGGGAAGATTGAAGAATTAAAAAATGAGATAAATGAAGCTAGTGAGAAGCTAAAAGAGTTGAACGATGAAATTTCAATGAAAAGGGAAGAGAATCAGATCCTGGATGATCTACCAGAACTGCTTAATAAAAGGGATGAACTTTTAAAAATAATTGCAGAGAACGAAGAAAAGATCAATATTGGTACGGGCGTCTGGGAACTATTCAAGTATTCTGATCCTGCTGTGCAGCAGCATCTCAAATACCTTGCCCAGGAGATTGTTGAAAAATATCCTTACAGGCTGGAAACTTTGCCCAGTGACCTGCGCGATAGGGCCTTAAAAATATTGATAGACCTGACCAAGGATGGCGTGGTAGTGAAGCAATACGTAACAGGTAAGATCAGGATCATTTCAGGTGATGAGTACGATAAAAATGTTGAAAATTTCAAGCAAATAATGGAAAAGGAGAACTGGATCAGGTCCGAGCTCATGAAATTCTCCAAGAACTGCATTTCAGAGATTGAGATAGGCCTGAGGGATAACACGATCCCAGAATCTGTCATGGCATATATAAAGGGCGCAGTTGATTTATTTATTGAAGAACAGTATAAAGAAGTAATAAAGAATGCTGGAGTAAATAGGATTGTGAATGGATCAAGCAATGCCATCATATCTATTTTTAACATTTATTTAGCTTTTAAAGGCATGGATCAAATTAAAAAGGATGAAAAGATATTAATCGGCGGTGAATTTGATGGAAATTTCGAGGTCATAGAAATCAACATTAATGAAATAATTGATGCAATGATTAATGATACAAGGATCGTCAGGGATAAATATACAGCAGAATGGCATCGGGTTTTAAGGGCCATGCTTCTTTCAAAAGTGCAGAATAAACCTATGCCGGTGAAATTTTTTAAAATTAAAGAGAGAAAGTTGCCAGAATCATTTGGTGGGAAATTGAGCAAGGTCTCAAAACCTTAAGATCAAAGGCAGTGAAAATCTTACAAAAATAAATAAAATTGCATCAGAAATGAAAAGATTATGAGCTCTAGAACAAAGGCTGAGCATAAAAAAATCTAAATGCTTCAAATGAATATTTGTTAGATAAACAAATACGATGTAAACTTGATTTTTATGTTGCATTTAATCAAAAGTAGTTTACCTGATCATTTTTCCTTATTTTTATGCTCATCTAATCAAATACATAGTTTTTATAATTGCCTCTTATGATTCTAAGAAAAATAAGGAAAAGCATTTACAGCAAATGCTCTTTTTCTATCGATCGAATTCTAATTAAAAAATTTAATATTCAGGTTGAAATCATTTTTTTGTCATACAATGATCATAAATTATCGCAGAAACAGAATTTTCAAGGCTCCGCGTTCAATTTTAAATGATCTAATATAAAAGCCTTTTGGAAAAAAATTTCAGAAAGTTTATATATAGTGTCTTGTATAACAATTCTTGGAGGCAAAAATTATGAGTAAGTACTCCAATAAAAAGGCGCTGATAAGCATCCTAGTCGTAATGGTTATGGTGCTGTCAGCTTTTGTAGTGATTTCTGGCTCTGCTAGCGCAACAGCTAGTGGAACAGTGACATACAACCCGACAACCTACGGTTTATCATCTAACGGGTATCCCCTGGAAACAGTTGCATTCGTTTCTGGAGGGACATTTTCATCGGGCGCAACAATTTACTTCTACCTAAGCTCAAACGATAGTTATACAGGCCTTCTTTGGCCATATGCAATAGGTAATACAACATTGACCGCAGCATCACCAACAACACTGAACCAGGCTGTTACATTTTTCCCCAACGGTAATATTATAACTGGTATCGGTTCTTATACACCTGCACCTAAAATAAAGGCTGGGCAGTATTACATCCTAGCAACAAATGCGGCACCGCCACTATTAGCCAGCGAAATTGCAACACTATCATGGGCATTCCCAGCATCCGTGTCAACATTTGTACCTGAAACAGCCACGTTACATATTCTTACAACTGGTCATGTTTCAGCCCTGGGAGCAAATGCCCTAACGGTTGGAAGCACTGCAATCGCATATGGTACGGGCTGGGATTCTGGCGCAAGCGTGAACATTTACCTCAATTATCCGGGTGGTCCTCTTCTAGCTACTGCAAGTGCTAACTCGTTTGGCATTTTTGAAACAACATTCACAGTACCGCAGCTTGCAGGTACTGTAGAGGTTAATGAGTTTAATTCCCCGACTACAGTGACATCTGTTCACGTACCTTATTTTGTTGTAGCACAGGAAATGAACTCCTATTCTTCAACAACATATCCGCAGGGTGGAATTACAAACTCGTCAAAGATGGATATTGCACCATCAATAACAGTATCACCAATTGATATTTCAGGTGCAGCAGGAGCAACTTTAACCGTTACTGGAACAGGCTTTCCTGCTGGTGCTACAATACCGGCAAGTACTGCAACTGTACCATCGTACAATATTCAGGTATATATATACACTGATCTAAGTACACCTTTGTCCGTAACGCTATACTATTCTGCAATCAATGTATCGGCGACTGGGCAGTTCACAGACACGATTACAATAATGAATGCTCTATTACCATTTGGTACTGGACCGTTCGGCATAAGCATGAAATTTGCTGATAGGTCACCTTATGCAACAACAATAACTGATGAGTTCTTCCCAGCATTTTATGTTTCAGCACCAAACACCCAGGCACTGGGCTTCTTCTTCGTAGCGAAACCTGACCCCGTTACGGGATTGTACTATCCTATGAATCCACTTGCAGCAGCAGTTTTTGATTTCCCTGCTGATGTTCAGGTGTCAATATACATTGGTTCAACACTTGTGGGCAACATAACAACAGATACGAACGGCTTTGGTGCTCTGTCATCAGCAATACCTGCAATGCCAGCTGGAACATACAATGTTGTTGCTGTTGACCACTCCATGAATCTTGTTTCAGCTCCGACAATAGGAGCAAAAACATTGACTGTATCACCGTTCTATATGGTTACGGATAATATGAGCAATAAACTTGCGTTTTCAAAAACGAACGAGTATGTGCCACAGACAGGAACGATAATCGTTTCAGCCTATGGTCTATCACCAGGAACAGTTTATTATGCAACTGATGGCAATTATGCAAGCTATGGATCACTTGCTGCCTATGGCAACGTGTTCGCTCTCGGTCTTGTAACAGGAGTAATGGTCGGTACAGAGAATGCTGCAATGACAGGTGTTTTGCCTGCAGCGAACGGAACAATCATATTCGCGTATACTCCATACTATGGCTATTATGGTGTAACAACAGGCACACCCGCAAATGTTCAACTTTATGCATCACCATTGGTTCCACCAAGCAAATCAACGGCAGTACCACCATTTGAAGGAGTAACGTTCGGATATAATGATATTGGCGCTCCACAGATAACAATTTCACAGAATGTAATATCCCCAGGTGAAACGGGTATCACTGTTTCTGTAGCAAATTTAATACCGGGTGGATCCGCAGCACCATTCACATTCTACCCAGGCACGTCCGATTATTACAATGTTTACATCGGCACGAGTGAAATAGTCTCTTCCGTGGTACCAATAACGAGCCTGTTCCAGAGCAGTTCATCAGGCTCAATATATGTGGTGTTCTCAGTTCCGGCCATGGTAAACGGAGTATACAATGTATCCGTTGTCTATGCGGGGCAGCCCGTATCAAGCGCACTACCACCTGAATCAAGCGCTCTTGTTGTTGTATCAACACCTGGAACGAGCGCAACATCAGGTACCATGGTAACAGTGCCCATAATGAGTGCTGGGCAGTTCAATGGTTATCTTATTGCAGGTTTCGGCTTCCTGCCACAGATATCTCCTGACCTGACAGTTTACGGCAGCTCAGGCGTTCTATACGGCGTTGGCGGATCAATGGGAAAAGCTGTACCAGAACAAACGGGCAAGTATGGAGCATTCTTTGATACGAGCACGCTCAGCCTGAGCACTGTTGAAGCACAGGTGGCGGGCACGTATGAGCTTGTTCTTTCCGAGCCATTCGGAACAACAACATACGAGTTCTATGCAAGCTATACCGTTGTTCCTGTTCTCGTTTTCAGTTCAATGGGCTTCTACTCTGGACCGGTGTTCTATGACTGGACAAACAATGTTGTGACAATCACTGCAACAGGCCTATCCCCTGGCACGTATTATGACCTGTACTTCGGTTCACAGTTCATCGGCACATACGAATACCTAGCAAATGGCGGTTTCATGCCAAGCACGTTCACCGTACCTATAGTACCTGTTGGCATGTACTACGTGAACCTGACCTATACGGGAACACATACTGTTGTTGTAAGCGAGCCATTCGTTGTATGGTACAATGGTGTTATATTCAACCCGAGCAATGGTGCATTCCCGGGCCAGTACGTGCAGTTCTGGATACCAGCGGGTGACATTTTAAGCTATGCAGTACCTTCAACTGCATCAGGTGTTGTAGCGAGCTACGATGTTCAAATATTCCTGAACGGCACGCCTTTCGAGACTGTGCCCGTATCGCTAGTTACGAACCCGAACAGCACTTACTATGGCTATTACGCTGGCTCTTTCCAGATGCCAAATAACTGGCCTAACACCGTATACCAGGTCGGGCTCGAGCCCATGGAGAAGGTGAGCTTTAACAATATTGAGACAGTCACACAGTCAGGCGTAGCAAATGCAACACTCACAGCATCTAACGAAGCAGCCAATTGGGGATATGCACAGCTCACAAACGGTGGAGAAGTTAGCGATGGATCAGCATTAATAACTGTAAGTAATATAGAAACAACGCCTAACCTGGGAATGAATTTCACATTATCAGATGTGAACTCATTAACAATTACTTATGCTTCATCATACGTTGGAACGAGCAATACATACGTGAATTTCACTGCAAGTGATTATTCAGGTGTTACATTTGGCTTTGAGGTAGCGAATTCAGCAACAACACCAGTTGAGGTGCCAGTTATGGAAATATCTTCAACAGCAGGATCGACAATATACGATGCTGTTGTGAGCTCAATTACAACTTCTACTGGATCAACTACTGAAACAGTTACATTCTCGCTTATAACTGTGAGCGAGCCTACAACAGCATTTGAAGACATATGGTACGTTTCAGGTGCGGTATTTACCGGTTCTGGTACAACTGGTACCATTACATCAGGTAGCCCAAGCGAATATTTCGCACCTTCATCAAGTTTGGCAGTCACTACTGGCGCAAACTGGGATCCTGCATCAGCGGCATTCACAACAATAACAATTTCTGAAAGTGGCACTTATTACTTAGCGCTAGGCTCAACCCATTATTATGATTTAATAGTTTCACCATATACCCCAACACCTGCTGTAGGTATAACAGAAATTTCAGGTACCGATTATGCTTACTTCACAGGATACACAATATCCACAACATTCACATTGCTCATGGATGATAGTGCACCCTTTGGAACATTAGCATTCCCTGTATACCCAGCGCTGACAACAGTAACACTTACAGAACCCGCAGGCACCACTTTAACGAATTACCCAATATATAATGCAGCATCACCAAGCAGCAGTGCTGGTGTGAGTGAAGTTTACACAGCATCCTATAATGTCTGGGTAACACTGCCAAACGGAACAACTGAAACGGGCGTTTTGGCCTATTCAAGCTCTTCAACATCACCGAGCGCAAATGAAGCAACACTTACAGGCAATTATGTTCTTGGTGTTTATGGATATGAAGACATCTCTAGAAATGCATATGTCTTATCACTGACAGATATTGCCGTTGGGATGACATCATTATCAAGTGCTCAATACAATGAGCCAGTCTATTACCTCACATTCTTGAGCCTTGGAGCAACCCCAGCCACCACTCCAGCTACTGAGCCTGGATCAGGATATTACACGACAGCGTATGCTCAACTGTATGTATATGCAAGCTCTTCCACCACTCCCGCAAGTGTAGCACTGTCGTACCTTGTTTCACCTGGTAGTGGCACAGTGGGTCCAGTTTGGTCCGACCCATCTACTTATCCGGGTGAACTAACCTATACATTAACTGCAACTTATTATAACTTCCCACAATTCAAACAAACATATGATGGTGCTCCAACATTCCTTGGCTGGAACGATTCAATAACATTTAGCATTTATGCAACTTCACAGCCTTCAAACGGATTTGCATTGAACATACCTAATGGATATGTTTCGGGTACATATTTTTCTGCTGGAGCATTTTACAGTTACTCATGGTCGTGGTACTGGTACTCGCTTTCAAACGCGACATTATCAGTATTAATGAATTATCCTGTAGCGTTCATTGGAGGACCATATAATACTTACATACAAATGACCGTAAATGGCGTTGGCCTATATCCTGTCAAAACAGCTCCTGGATATTACATAAATGTATCCTATTACAAGGTCACATTCGTGAACAACAACTTCAATGTTATTGTTAACTTTACACTTCAGGGATCAGGGCCTATTGGAACATATTCAATGGAAGTCACATCATTGAACCTTGACCACGCGAATTTCACGCTTGAACCAAGCAATGATGGATATGGATCGTCTTTTGTCAATGGAACATTCACATCTCAGATTACGCAGCTGACATATGAGACGAACGTAACTGTATCCCCAGTACTGTACGAGACATACGCTCTCGTTCAGGGCAACGGCGCATACATCATGGGCATATCCTCAGGCCAGATTGCTGAGATAGTTGCAGCAGTGAACAGCGCAGTAACAACGAGCATGCAGGTGCCACTGAGCGAGCTTAACGCATCAATAGTTGCAATAAACAATGCAAGCGCTGTAATCAAGTCAGCCGTTGGAACAATGACCGCATCACTGAGCGCAATAAACGCAACCGTGACGGGCATAGCGAATGGCATGGCTACTGTAAAGAGCGATCTTGGAACAGTTCAGACATCACTCGCAAGCATTAACGCATCTATCCTTGGTGTTGAAAACAATATAGTACTACTGAACACATCCATTGGCCAGGTTAAGACAACGCTCAACGCGATTGGTGCAACTCTTGTAAGCATGAACAATACTGTAATGACACTTAGCACTGATGCTGGAACAATGATGGCATCAATAAGCGCGCTAAACGCGACCATCCAGGGCATTGCAAACAATGTTGTAATACTCAAGACGGATGCCGGAACAGTAATGGCATCACTGAGCGCAATGAACGCAACGCTCATGTCAATGAGCGGAAACGTTGCAACAATTCAGACATCCCTTGGAACAATAACAACGAGCCTTAGCTCACTCAATGCTCAGGTAGCATCAATAAACGGAACAGTTCTGACACTAAGCACAAAGCTAGGAAACGTCCAGGCATCACTGAACTCAATCAACGGAACTGTAACGAGCACAGCGAGCTCTGTGAGCTCTCTCGTAGGCTCAGCAGCAACAATACAGACTGACCTTGGCACAATATCTGGAACAGTGACAAGCGTAAGCAATGGTGTAGCAACGATACAGACATCCCTCGGTGCTTTGCAGACGAACGTTTCAGCAATAAAGACAACAACTGCAAACACAGCATCATCAGTATCTAGCACGCTCGGCTGGGAGATTGGTGCTCTCGTTCTAGTGATAATAACCTTGGTACTAGTGCTCATAGTGATCATGCAGGTAAGCAAGATATCAAAGCAGTTCAAGCCAAAGGAAGAGAAGAAGACACCAGAGGAAAAGACTGAAGAGAAGAAGGAGGGCCAGTAAAACCCTTCTAAACTTTTTTATTTTTTTATTTTTGGATTTTTTTTAGTATTTACAATGGTGTTCTGATAATCGATCTAATGTTTTTGGGCTTACATAACCTTTAATGATTGATGCATTAATTTTAAAGAGGGACGCAATATTGTTGGAAATAACTGATTGAATACATTTGAAAGAATAATTATTTTTTGAAAATTTTGTTTATTAAAATAATCGAGAGAGCAGTTATAAAAAGCTTTAAATAATGTTAAAAGGATTACTTATTCGGAGGGTTCTCCAATGAAATATGAAAAAATGTTTACAGCAGTAGTATCGTTCCTTTTAGTCATCTCAGTTGTTCTCATGGTCACCCAGGGCTCGAGCGCGACAGCAGCAGGATCAGTATCATATTCCCCGTCAGTGTTCTCAGCAAACGTGCCAACGCTCGTTGTTGCATCAGGCGGCACGTTCGGTTCAGGTGCAACAGTTTATTTCTACCTGAGCAGCACTAGGGCATCAACGGGCATAGTAGGATCATACATAGGCACGTACACGATCCAGGCCGGGCAGACGACGCTCTCTAACGCGCACGTGACTATTACAATACCTTATAACACTGCCCCAGGAAGCTATTATATCATAGCGAGCGATTCACCATCACCGTCCAGCGCAAGTGCCCAGTTCTCAGCACCATATCCGGTAACTGTTTCAGCACTATATCCTGGCATAAGCACAGGAACACCAACGGGTGCAAGGCCGATGACGAACGTATCATTCTCCGGAACGGGCTGGGACCCGGGCGCGACCGTGTCCCTTTACATCACGGGTGGTGACGGAACGCCCCTTACCTACATACTTTTAGCATCTGCAACAGCATCGGGCACTGGTTACGTCTCGGGCAGTTTCAAGGTTCCGAGCATTGCCCAGGGCACGTACACGCTCGTTGCATTGGAGGAATCTGGAACGAACGCTGGCATTACTGCAGACGCGAGCATTAGTGTTTCACCAGTAATATTCGTTTCACCATACGACATAAGTGGTGCAGCTGGTACAGTCCTGACAGTCACGGGCTACGGCTTCCCAGCCTATGCAAAAATAGGTGCTGGAATGACCGCGGGCTCTACAACGCTCACAAATCCTGCAACGACAACGAACGGGAACGGCTATTTCTCAGTCTCAGGAGCACTTGAATCATCAATAACGAGCACGGGTGTCCAGGACATAATCTTATACTACAACACAACAGCGTTTAGCCAGAGCGCATTCCTCGTATCAATACCCAACCCATTGAACATGCACTTCACTTTCTCATATTCTGGCACATTGTACCCGGGTAGCGCTTATTCTGCGACTGTTTACAATTTCCCAGCAACAGCGAGAGTAACGCTCGAGCTCGGGGGCTATACACTAGCAACGTTCAGCACTGACAGCAACGGCTACGGTGCATTTAGGGGAAGCATACCTGACATACCATCGGGCGCGTACACGCCAACCGCATACACTGGAGGATTTTACGCAACAGCGCCACCCATCCAGGTGAGCGCACTTTTTGAGGTTTTGGATCCTGCGGGAAACGTGATGAACGTCTCGTTCAACGAATACATGCCCTCTGGCAGTACATACACTGTTGAGGCATTTGGCCTGAACCCGTATACAATATACACGTTCAACGACCAGGGCGCACAGGCATCCGGCTATGCAGGCTCTGCAGTCGTATCAGTTATTTCAGGAAAGCTTGTTAAGAATTTCGAGTTCTATCCCGCGCTCAACGGAACATTGATGTTCCAGTTCAAGAGCGTTTACAAAATACCATCATACAGGACTTTCTATTACATTACTCTTTACTCAAGCTCCGGTTATGTATCAGGAGCAAATTCATTCGGCTATGAGGCAGTCCTCACACCATCAATATACATCTACCCTGGTAATTCACCACTGAACATTCTAGTACCTTACAAGGCAACATCAATGGTAGTTTCAAACATCATTCCTGAAGGTTCAAACACATATCCGGGTGTATCCTACTATTACAACGTTTACATAGGCACGAGTGAGATATCGTTCACTACAGCATCAGGGTCAACTACAGTCATAACGAGCGCATCAAAGAGCTCCTATGCAACCGGGACGCTCGACTTTAACGTTCCCAGGCTTGGAAATGGCCTGTACAATGTTTCAATAACATATAATGGCCAGAGCATTTCAAGTGCAGTATATTCCATGCCTGTAATAGTATCACTGCCGGGCAATGCCTATTCATCAGGAACAATTCAGACGTTCCAGGTGTTATCCGTATCCGGAACGAGCATGACAGATACTGTTTACGTTGTGGGCTACGGGTATTATGCATCAACAGTATCTGTATATTATATGAGGAACACTGGTGTTACGAGCCTTGGCACATTTTCAACTTATTCTGGCGCGTTCTCAGCCTGGTTCACAATAAGCAGTGAGCCAAATGGCACGTACTCTGTATTTTCTGCTGTTACAGTTTCGTCACAGACATATTTCGTTTACGGGAGCTATGAAACGCACAATACATTTCTTCTTTCATCAAGCGCTGGTGGAATATCACAGCCCATAAATTTTGCAGCCTATGACCTTTCTGCCAACACACTTTATGTTATTGATTTCAACGGTATTCAGGTGGGAACGTTTTCGACGGACAGTACAGGATACGCAAGCTCTGTTTTCTATGTACCAGTTGTCTTGCCTGGCACATATGCTCTGGATCTTTTCGCTTACCAGTCAGAAAAGCCTGCATTGTCATTATCGTTCAATGTTACGCCGAGCAGCACTCTTGTACTGAACACGGGCAATTTTGCATTTCCTGGCCAGCTCGTTAACTTTACCTGGACGCCAGCACTATTGCCAAGCACACCATCCGCATCCTCGCCATATTACGGGCCCGTTTATGTGACTGTTTACCTGAACAACAGCGCTTTCGACACATTCATTGGCTATTATTCACAGAGCACGAATTCTATCTCTGGCGCATTTGTAATGCCCAATGCCATGCCAGGCTCTTACTATGAGCTGACGCTTTCATGGTCACAGGCAACATACACAACAATGGCATATGGTGCAAACTATACAACGGTCGTTTCTACGATCAATTACATGATGCCTCCGGGCAACGGCACGTACCTGGGCCTTGTATCTGGTAATGGTGCGCTTTTGACAGGCATAACGCCAGGCCAGATGGCAACACTGCAGGCGCAGATATCCAGCACAATTTCAACGAGCATGCAGGTGCCACTGAGCGAGCTGAACGCATCAATAGTTGCAATAAACAATGCAGTTGCAACGATAAAGACAGCATTCGGAAACATGACAGCATCGCTCAGCGCAATAAATGCAACAGTGAATTCAATAAGCAATGGTGTGGCAACAGTGAAGACAGCTCTCGGAACAGTCCAGACATCCTTAGCTAACTTAAATGCAACTGTTCTTGGCATTTCAAATAACGTAGTGCTATTGAACACAGCAGTTGGTCGGATACAGACAACACTCAGTGCAATAAATGCAACCTTGGTAAGCGTGAACAATGGTGTGATGACGCTGAAGACAGATGCTGGAACAATAGAAGAATCAATAAGCGCAATAAATGCAACAGTAACGGGCATAAACGGAACAGTTGCAACAATAATGACCAACGCTGGCAAGGTAATGGCATCATTGAGCGCAATTAATGCAACGCTCGCAAGCGTGAACAATAACACTGCAACAATAATAACGAACCTTGGCACTGTCCAGGTATCATTGAAATCAATTAATGCAACAGTAACGAGCACAGCAAGCTCAGTAAGTTCGCTTGTTGGCTCATCTGCAACAATACAGACGGACCTGGGCACCATAACAGGCCAGATAACGAGCGTGCAGAACGGTATTGCAACTATTCAGACGAGCATTGGCAAACTGAACGTTACCACCTCGCAAATTCAGACCACTGGCTCGAGCAGCGAGAGCACTGTAAACACGTCATTCTACTTTGATATAGTAATCATTGTTATCCTGGTCATAACGCTCGCATTCTCATTAATGGCATATCTGAGCGCTAGGAAGGGACCAAAGATGCCAAAGGAGCGGAAGAAGGAATAAAATTTTCTTTTTTTATTTTTTTAGTATTTATTTTTTAAAAGAGTATTACTGCCTGAAAATAAAGCATTTCATGGCTTAGCTGAATTTAAAGATGAAAAAATTTAGAATTATTCCTTGCAAGGATCATAACGTTTGTTAATTATGCATCTGCTTTTTTCTTTTTATAATATTCCCTCTTCCTTCGCAAGTATTCTTCATGCTTTTCCTTATCTTTTTTGAGCCTCTGATAATTAATTCTACCGCGCTCCCTGGATTTTTTCTTTATTTCTCCATATTTTTCAGCATTGCCTTTCACCCTGGTCAAATAATAAATCCTTTTCCTTTCTTTTTCTTTTTTGACAAACTCTGGATCTCTTCTTTTCATTTTCATGTATGCTCTTACCTTCTTTTTATGATTCTCCCATCGATTGGGATCATTCCTTATTTTTAAATACCATTT